>JBEKWD010000039.1:0-11256 GCA_049513435.1 Steroidobacteraceae bacterium
GACGACACGCTCGATCTGGGCTGCCCAGCTCACCTCGATCGACCTCAGAATGAGTTCGGCAGCAAGTGCGAGACACACCGTGAGCGGCAGACGCAACAGCCGCTCGAGCTGAGGCGCTTCGGGCAGTAGTTCCGCTGCTGTGTTCGCGTATACACGCTCGAGCACGAGCAGCGGGAAGGCGGCGACGATCAGAGCGACCGCAAACAGCTTCAATGTCAGTGGATCAAAAGCTGCCTCAACAGGCGCTCGCCATAAGGTGATGACGCACACGAGCGCGACCGCCGCAAACAGCATGGCCAGCAGCGGCGGTGGCCAACGAGCGATCGATTCAGGATCGGCAATCCGTGATCTGAACTGCGATTCAAACCAAGCGCGCGCCGCGTGCCAATTCAGCGGACCCGCTGCAGTGGCTTGAGCTGGTTTGACAGACGTGGCCGGCGGCTCGCGCGCAGCGATCTGGGCGGCCACATGCCACCGACGTCCCAACGACAGCAGTGCCGATGACAGAAACGCCGCAGATGCTGCGCACAGAGCGGCGCCGAGATAGCCGAGCGTTCGCGGCAAAACGAGTCTGGGCAATGCGGCAACACCGGCGCGTGCCGGGGCTAAGAAGAAGAGGACCAGACCTATGAGGGCGAACACCGCCCCAATCGCCTGCAGCGCCCAGCCGTAGCGCCGCGCGGCGTTGAATCTTGGAGATTCGGATAGCATCAATCCACGTCCCCCACTACCTCCAGCTGACCGGACCGCCAGCTAACCAGCACTCAGTAGGACGGTCAACCGCGGGCTCGGCGACCATCGAACTGTCGAGTACACTAGGAGCATTCATGCGCCTATTGGTAATTTCCCTCGCTGCGTTCTGCGCGACGTTTACCGGTGGGTTGTTCGCGCTCAGGCTGCAACACAAATTGCACCTGGTCCTGGGCTTCAGCGCCGGCGCAGTCATTGCGGTTGCTTTCTTCGATCTGCTACCCGAAGCGATTAACCTGGCGGCACCGCTTCAAAGTGTCGCGAGCGTGCCGGTGTGGAGCGCATTAGGGTTTTTGACATACCTCGTGCTCGACCGGATTCAACTGCCCGGAAGCCCTGAGCCAGACGCGCACAAACTGGCAATTCGGCAAGCCTTGCGCCGCGGCGCAATGGGCGCAGGCAGTCTATCCGCGCACAGCTTTTTGGATGGCATCGCGATAGGCGTCGCATTTCAAGCTTCGAGTTCGGTCGGCATGATCGTGACGGTTGCGGTGTTAGCTCACGATTTCTCAGATGGCATCAATACGATGGCCGTTGTACTCAAGAATGACGGCAGCCGCCAGCGCGCCTTGCGCTGGTTATTGGCCGATGCGGTTGCCCCCGGCCTGGGCATTGCTTCGACTTTGCTGTTCAGATTGTCGCCGGGGGAGCTCGGCATCGTACTCGCGCTGTTCGCCGGATTCTTTTTATATATCGGAGCCAGCGATCTGATTCCGGAGAGCTATCACGTCCATCCGCAGTTCATGACAACGCTATTGACGCTGCTCAGTGCGGCGCTGCTATATCTCGCGGTGGTGCTGGTCAACCATTAGAACCAGGTCCGCAGACCGGCAACCCACAACAGGGCCCCGGGTGCTACCCCACTGTCTCTCGCAAACTGCGCGGTCGCGCCGAAGTCTCGCCGCCAAGCCAGACCGACGTAAGGCGCAAGTTCGCGACGAATCTCGTAGCGAACGCGAAGCGCGAGCTGCAGATCCGAAATACCTGAGCCGATTTGTCGCGTGATATCTGCCTTGCCGTATAGGTTGGTTTCGAATTCGGGCTGCACGATCAACCGCTGCGTGATCAGCAGATCGCGTTCGGCGCGCAAGCGCGCCGCCGTACGGCCTTCCTCGCCCACGTAAAACGTGGCCTCCAGATCAAACCAATATGGCGCCAGCCCCTGGATGCCCGCCGCGGCCCAGCCACGCGCCGGGCCCTGACCGAGGTCATAGCGCACGCCCGTTTGCACACTCCACCAACGGGTGACAATTCGATCCCAAAGCAGCTCATTGCGCACATCGGTCTTATCGCTGGCATTAGGCGTGCCTTCGCTCTTGAGCCACACCTTGTTGTAGTCGGAGCCGTACCAGGCCTGCCCATCCCAGGACAATAGCGTGTGATCAGAGTCTGCCTCCAACTCGAGTTGATCGAGCATCACCTTGCCGAACGCGGCGGTATCATCCATGCCCATCATCGCCGCCATTTCCTTATAAGACATATCCGTTCGCATCTCGGGCGGTGGCACGGCTGGAGCAGATGTCGCCTGCTCTTGCGGCGGCTCGGCGCTTACCGCCGCTGCTGGTAGCGCAAGTGCGAGCATCGCGCTTAGCAGCGCGAGCCCGAGCGTATTCGCGAGCGAACCTGCGCCGCGGCTACACTCGCTCGACACGCACTTCCCTGAACATACCGGCGGCCATGTGATAGGTCAGATGACAGTGATAGGCCCAGCGCCCAAGCGCATCCGCACTGACCAGGTAGCTCAGGCGCTGCGCAGGCTGCACCATCACCGTGTGCTTGCGCACTTGAAAAGTCCCATCGGGTGCTTCCAACTCGCTCCACATGCCGTGCAGATGAATCGGGTGGGTCATCATCGTGTCGTTGATCAGCACGAGACGCAGGCGCTCGCCAAATTTAAATTGCAGAGGCGATGCTTCCGAGTACTTGCGGCCATCAAAGGACCACATATATCGCTGCATGTGACCAGTCAGATGCAGTTCGATGTCCCGGCCGGCGTCGCGCGCATCGATAGGCCCACCGAGTGTGTGTAGGTCTGCGTAGGTCAGGACACGCCGTCCGTTATCACGTAGCCCGACGCCTGGATCATCGAGCGCAGTACGAGGCATCTGCACCCGCATGTCGACGCCGGGTCCATATTGGGCTGTATCGTGATGCTCCGGCATAGGCCGCCCGCCAGCCATGCCGGGCATATCGGCCATGTCAGGCATATCGGCCATGGCTCCCATGCTCATGCCCATATCGACCACGCTCACAAGGGGCCGAGGATCCAGCGCCGGCACCTCGGCCTGCAGACCGGCTTGCGGCGAGAGCGTGCCGCGCGCGTAGCCGGAGCGATCCATGGATTGCGCGAAAACCGTATAGGCCCGATCAGCCCTCGGTTTGACGATGACGTCGAGGACTTCCCCGGAAGCCATGCGAAATTCATCGACCGTGACCGGTTCAACGTCCTGCCCGTCCGCCGCGACCACGGTCAGCCCCAGATCCGGAATACGAATGTCAAAAAAACTCATTGCTGAGGCGTTGATGAATCGCAGGCGCACGCTATCGCCAGCGCTGAACAGCGCCGTCCAGTTGCGCGCAGGCGTCGCTCCGTTCATCAGATAGGTGTAAGTGGCAGCCGATACATCGCTCAGGTCGGTCGGGTCCATGCGCGTCGCTTCCCATGGAGCCCAATCGCGCATCGTCGCTGCAACCCCGCGGCGATGTGCCTCAGCGAAGAAATCGCCTGCGGTACGCCTACCATAGTTGAAATAGTTGCTTTGACGCTTCAGGGTTACAAACAAATGCTCGGGATCGCTATCAGACCAATCCGAGAGCACAACCGTGTAATCCTTGTCGGCGCGATAGGATTCGCCGCCGCGCGGCTCGATCACGATCGGCCCGTATAGGCCAGTTTGCTCCTGAAAGCGCGTGTGGGCGTGATACCAATAAGTACCGTGTTGCTTGACCCGAAAGCGATAGACATAAGTCTCTCCGGGAGCAATGCCCGGAAAGCTCAGACCGGGCACGCCATCCATCTCCGCCGGCACGAGCACGCCGTGCCAATGAATGGAGCTGTGGACGGGCATGCGATTGGTGACGCGAATCGTTACGATATCGCCTTCACGCCAACGCAGCAGCGGTGCCGGAAGCTGGCCATTTACCGCCGTAGCCGTGCGTTGCGCACCCGTGTAGTTCACCGTAAGTGCGTCGATCGACAGGTCAAATTCTGTGCCCGAGAGTACGGCTGCCTGGGACGCCGCGCGCGGCGAGGACCAAGGCGCTGCTGCCCACAGCAGCGCACCGCTGGTTACGCCCTGTACGAAGCCGCGCCTGGTAGAAACGAGTGACATAACAACTCCAGGACAACGTTACCGCTAATAGCGGAAGTGCTCAAAGAAAGGTATTACACTGGCTTCGACGCCGCGTGCAACTTAAGAGAAGCAGTACGAATGCTGGTCCAGTATCTGCGCTTGATTCTATTTGCGATTGGACTGCTGGTCGGCGTGCAAGTGCCCGGCTTCGTGGATCAATATGCGAAACGCGTAAGCGCACACCAAATGGAGGTCGTGAGGAACTTCCGCGGCTTTCAGGAAAACGCCGATCAGTATTTTGGCGGCAGTGTCCCGGCGCTGATCGAGCACCACGAGAGCAGCGCAGATGACGCCTTCAAGAGCGAGGGCAGGACGATACACGACATGTATGGCCGGCTATCGAGCCTGACCGCGGAAGTGGACGCACTGCGAGCCCCGCTGCTGCAACGGATTATCCACGTCGCGCTGTATCCCAACAGGGAAATCCTCGATGAGACGCTAGCCGCATACAGCTACACCGTACCGATAGATCCAGCTGCGGTGATCTGCGGCGTTCTGAGCGGTACGGTACTCGCGATGCTGGTGGAAGGGCTGTTTACGCTGTTCGCGCGCTTGCTGCGCCCGATGGATGTCAGACGGACCAAAGCCCGTTACTGATGTAACAGCGCCGTAGCAGCATCAAGCCGCTGGCTATAGGCATCGATTGCATGCGCGGTGATCGGGATATATTGGCCTGCCTGGTCCCAATGCTCTTCCTCGATCGCCTCGCGCACGGTCGGCATTGTCTTTACACCGTAGCCGGTGAACATTCCGGGCGCGTAGAGCAGATGACGGAACCAGGGTCGGCCGGGCAAACCGTCATCGCTCATTAAGGTCTGCTCGAGGCCCTGCAATACTTGATCGAGCTGGGCGCGTTGCGCCTCATTGAGTACCAGTCCAGTTCCCGCGGCGCGCTCATAGGCATCATCGTAGGCCTTGGCGCTGCGCTTCAGGCGCGTTATCGCGTTATCGAGCGGCGCGAAATCGAGATAGGGGACTTCGGATTCTTGCGCCGGCGGTCCGACCGCACGTGTCGGGTCGCCCGAGAGCTCAAAGGCGTGCGCTGCGAGCAACGCGCCGAGCGTCTGCGCATGCACGCGCTTATCATCGGCGAGCTTATGCAGGTCCTTGAGGTAGCCGTCAAAAACGTCGGCTACGTCGCCAAATTGCATCGGCAATACGTCCGCATTCGCAGTCCGCAGCACCACGTGACCCACAGTCTCCGATTCCGCGACTCCGTAGGCAAAGTTTTGATCGCCGAAACGCACATAGTGCTCGAAGGTGTCGTAATTGGAGTGATAGATACCGTCATCGTCGTCCTCGCCGCCGTACTCTATGCTCAGCGTGGCAATGCCCAGGTGCTGCAGAAATGGTGTGAAATCAGAGCCCGAGCCGAGCGCGCCGATCGGCACATCGGCGCTCGAGGCGGCAGCCTCGGCGAGCTTTTTGGCCTCGTCGGTGCCGCTGCCGAACCCGTCGACGCGCAGCTTGGCGCGTAGCCGGGCCTGCACGCTGCCGTCCGTTTCCGGATCGTGCACGCCTGCGCTGACCTCGTTCATCAGTCGCTCGAACGAGTGACTGCCACCGGCTTCCAGAAAGCCACGCACATTGGAATCGGAGTTCACGTATAGCACCGCGTGGCGCTGCAGCTCCTGCGCATGCATTTCGGCCCATTCCGTGGATCCGATCAGTCCGGGCTCTTCGGCGTCCCAGCTGCAATAGATCAATGTACGGCGCGGACGCCAGCCGGTCTTGAGTAGTGTGCCGATCGCTTTGGCCTCCGACAGCATTGTGGCGTTGCCGGAGAGCGGATCCCAGGCGCCAAAGACCCAACCGTCATGGTGATTGCCACGCACGATCCATTCGTCGGGCAGCTCGCTGCCGCGAATTCTGGCGATCACATCGTAGATCGGCTTCTGGCTCCAGTCCGACTCGACGTGCAGATGCACTTTGGCCGGTCCGGGCCCGATGTGGTAGGTGATCGGCAGCGCGCCGCGCCAGCCCGTGGGCGCGACTGGGCCGGCGAGCGCGGCGAGCAGCGTCTGCGCATCGGCGTACGAGATCGGCAGCGCCGGAATCTTCATGATCGTGGGCGCATCGGCGATCGAAAGTCGTTTGGCGTCAGCCGTGGCGGCGACGCCGGGTGTTAAAGGGTCGCCGGAATAGAGGGTGATATCGGCAACTGAGCCGCGTTGAACGCCATCGGGGGGCCGCCAGCCGCCGCGCGGATAGGTATCGCCCATGGAATAGCCGTCATCGCGCGGATCAGAATAGATCAGGCAAGCGATTGCGCCATGCTCATGCGCCAGCTTGACCTTCAGACCGCGCCAGCCACCGCGATAGCGCGCGATCACGATCCTGCCTTGAACGCTGATGCCGCGCCGAGCGAGCTCCTTGTAATCATCCGGCATGCCGAAGTTGACGTAGACCAGCTCGCCGGTGACGTCGCCGTCAGCGCCATAGACGTTGTAGGGCGGCAGACCCGTTGCCGTGTTGGCTGAGCTGCGATCCCCAGGCACTGGGGGCTCGCGCAATTTAGCCGTGAAGTGGGTCGGCGCAACCAACTGCAATGCGACGAGTTTAGGTGTCGGATACAGGATGCTGAAGGTCTCAATCTGTGCATCCCAGCCCCAGGCGCGAAATTGCTCCAGCATGAACTCGGCGTTGGCCTTGTCATGCGCGGTCCCGACCTGGTTCGGCGCGCTCGCCATACGCTGCACCCAAGCCCGCTGATCGGCGGCATCGAGCGCGCTATCGAAGCGCTGCTCGAGCGCGTGCTCATCGCTCGCGTGCGCAGCGCTGAATCCAAGCATCGCGGATGGGGGCGGCTCGGCGGCTATCGTCACGCAAGCCAGCAGGCAAGTCGCCTGCAAAGTTGTCACGGCGAGCCGCGACGCCATTGCCCGGCGTTCTGACGAAGCAATGTTGCGCGTTAGCATGGGCGCCCTTGTATTGAGGCTGTTAGTAGCCTGCTGAGTGCGCCTTCATCTTAATGGGATCGCGCAGTCAAGCCAAATTGCGTTTTAGCCAGACGCTCAATTGATCCGCGTTCAGAGCTGGGGCGAAGAAGTAGCCCTGAGCATAATTGCAGCCCATGCGGGCAAGCAGGTCCAGCGAGGCCTGATTCTCGACCCCTTCCGCCACTACGTTCAGATTGAACTGATGAGCAAGATTAATAATGGTTTGCACCAGCCGCTGGTTGGCCTCATCGGTCAGCATCCCCATGACAAAGGACTTGTCGATCTTGAGCTCATCGGCAGGAATCTTTTTGAAGTAGCTCAGCGACGAATAGCCGGTGCCGAAGTCGTCTATGGAGATACGCACGCCCAGCTCGCGCACGCGCGCGAGCCGTGCGGCGGCCTGATCGAAGTCCGCGATCAAGGCTCCCTCGGTGATCTCCAGCGTGAGCCCGCCGCTCTTCGCACTCCAGATGGATACTGCGCTGCGTATCATTTCCACGAAATCGCTGTGATGAAGCATGCCTGGAGTAATGTTCACCGCCACGTGCAAGCCGTCCCACAACGCCGCCTGCTGCAGCGAATTGCTCAGCACGTACCAGGTCGCGTCGCGAATCAGGCCGGCTTCCTCTGCCAGCGGAATGAAGACATCCGGTGTTGCCACCGGCTTACCATCACGCAGCCAGCGCGATAGCGCCTCGACGCCGACTGCGCGGCCGTCTGCGATGCGTATCTTTGGCTGATAAAAAACCTGCAGCTCACCGGACTCCAGTGCCTCGGCAAACGCCTCTCCGAGCGCCCACCCTTTAAGCACCTGCTCGGCACAGCTGTCGTCGAATACCTGCAGCCGCGCTGCGCGCACATGCACGGCCGCGGCGGCCAGCTGCGCTTTGCGCAGCAAGTCCTGGGCGTCCGTGGCCTGCAATGGGAACAGCGCTATGCCGATATTGATCTGTGGCGCCGTAACGATGGCGACCGCGGCCATGGCCTGTTCGATGGCGCGCGCGAGTCTTTCCGCCGCAAGAATCGCGTGCCCGCGATTGCGGATGGCGCGCACCAGCACGCAGAAACTGGCGTCGCCGAATCGCAGCACCGTGCCCCGATCGCCTAAGGCCAGACTCAGATGCTCTGACAGGGAGCGCAGCAGCACGCCACTGGCCTCGAAGCCGAGCCGTGCCTGCAATCGAGGAAAATCGGCAACATCAAGCAACATCAACGCCAACGAGCCCTGTTGAGAGCTCGCTATGGCGTCGCTCACCGCCGCCAGCAACTGCCGATGAGTGAGGCTGCCCGTTTCGGCGAGAACTGGGCTCTGTGCAGTGGCGCTCAGAGAAAGTATTCCTTGGGATCGATCCCATACGCGCCGCGCTCCAGGCCGCGCGTGATCCAGAACGTCGGCTCTGCCTTCTCCAGGTTCCCATCGCAGGTGAGCAGATTAATCGTCGTGAATTCCTGACGCGGCTGCTTTTCCGTATCCAGGATCAGCATGACTTCCGGACGCAGGCGCCTGAAGCGGTTTTGCCCGATCACAATACCCACTTCACCAGTGTTCAATTCCACCAGCGTGCCGGTCGGGAAGACGCCGACCGCCTGGATAAACAACTCCACGAGCGCGCTCGGGAATGCAATTTCGCCGAGGCGCTTCAACTCGCGCACGGCATCATAGGCTGACTTCGCCTTGGCGTAGCTGCGCTCGGAGATCATGGCGTCGTAACAATCGATTATTCCGGCGATACGCCCCAGCAGCGGAATTTCATCCCCCTTGAGGCCTTGCGGATACCCCGAGCCATCGAAGCGTTCATGGTGCGTGGCGATCATCGTGACGACGCGCTCATCGACATCGGGTGCACCACGCAATAGTGTGATGCCCTCGTCCACGTGAGCGCGGATAAGTTTCCATTCCTGTTCGCTGGGGGCTTCGCGCTTTCGCAACAGCGTTGTCGGCAACCGGGTCTTGCCGACATCCAGGAGCATGGCGCCTGTCCCTAATGACTTGAGCGTCTGCTTGTCCAGTCCCAGGTGGCGGCCGAAAGCGAGGGCCCATACCGCGGATGCCAACGAGTGGCTGTAGAGATAATCGTCTTTGCTCTTCATGTGGGCTAGCCAGCCCATGGCATCGCGGTTGCGAAAAACGCTATCCACCATGGTGCCGACCACGTTTTCGAGATGCGGCACATCAAGACCGCCGCCTCGACGCAGGTTCTCGAAGATCGCCCCGACCTCACGCTTCGCCTCGCCATAGGTCGACTCGGCCACGGTCAGCTCCGTCTTGAGCTGTACCGGATCCTTGACTGGCACTTTGCTGACAAATGCCGCGGGATTTGTCGAAAGTAAGCTCAACGAATCGGGCGGCTCGTCCTGCTTAGACTCACTGGCGGGCTTTTTGCGCGCCGCGGATCTTAGTTCCTCGGCTTCGGCGACCGAGACTTCGACATAGACTACTTTGCACAGCCGTCGCAGGGTCTCCAATTCCTCGTCGCTCTCGATTTCGAAGCCTTGAAATAGGAACGGGGTTTCAGTCCAAGGTCGATCAAGGCGGGAAACATAGATGCCTTTCTTAAGCTGCTCTGCTGGCAGCTCGACTATTTCCTTGGAGACCGTTTGAGGCATGAGCGCTGTGCCACGGGCGTTTAGATGCTACATAAGGTATATCGACGCATGAGTTGTGCGGTGGGAGCGCGTCGCAAATACGACCGGTATCGGATAAAAGTGTGAGAGCGGTCACGCAGCCGCCCACCTCGGTCGCCGTGAGGGACTTTAATTCTTTACGAGCGCTCGCGAATCAAACACGAGTTTTAGCCCGAAACTCAGAAATACCCCGCCAGTGATGCGATCGCACATCATGACCGTACGCGGCCGACGCAAAAATCGAGAAATCGGGCGCGTCGCGACGATCAGGCAGGCAAACCAGATCAGTCCGAGTAGCGAGTGAATCGCACCCAGCAGAACGATAAACGGTGCGACCCGGACCCCATGCGGGACAAACTGCGGCAGGAACGAAACGTAGAACACTCCAACCTTTGGATTGAGCAGATTGGTTAAAGCACCTCTGCCGAAAGCCCCGAAGGCGCTGTCGGCACCGGCCCGCTCTTCGGTACTAAAGCTTGTTCGCGGATGGCGCAGCAACCGATATCCCACGTACAACAGGTAGGCCGCTCCGGCCCAACAAACGGCGGTGTACGCGAGCTGCGATGCGGCGAGTAGCGCGCCTAGGCCCAGCGCAACCAGCGCAGCCCAACATAGGCAGCCCAGAGCAATTCCGAAGCCAGCGAACGCAGCTCGCTGTGCATTGCCGACAATGGCTGTCCTTAAGACAAGTGCGGTGTCCAGACCTGGTGTAATCGTCAGCAGGCTCGCGGCACCGATGTAAGCTGCCAGAGATACAAAAACGGAATTCATAACAGCGACGCCTCAAAGTGGCAATGACTGCCCGGCATTATGTAGATTGTGAGACTACCTGTATTCTGCAATCCAGCCTGCGTTGCCGCACGCAGCATCATTCGAAGAGACGCCTCCTGTGCTTGAATCTCTGCTTCATGGCACCTGACGCACCGCCCTACCCGCGCGACCTGGTGGGCTACGGGCGCCATCCGCCGCATCCGCGCTGGCCGAACGAGGCCCGGATCGCCGTGCAGTTCGTACTGAACTACGAGGAAGGCGCCGAGAGCTGCGTGCTCGATGGCGATCCTGCTTCCGAAGTATTCCTGTCGGAGATCGTCAACGCCCAGGCGTTCCCGATGCGGCACATGAGCATGGAATCCCTCTATGAGTACGGCTCGCGCGCGGGGCTGTGGCGTGTGTTGCGCGCTTTCGAGCGCCGGCAGCTACCCCTCACGGTGTTTGCGGTGGCCCAGGCGCTGCGCCGCAATGCCGAGGCCGCTGCGGCATTTCGCGAGCTCGGTCATGAGATCGCCTGCCACGGCCTGCGCTGGCTTAGCTATCAGCAGATCGACATCGCCACCGAACGCAGGCACATGGCCGAGGCAACCGCGATACTGCGCGAGATATGCGGGGAGGCGCCGCTTGGCTGGTACACCGGGCGCGACAGCCCGAACACGCGCCGCCTGCTGGTGGAACACGGCGGCTATCTGTATGACGCCGATTCCTACGCGGATGACCTGCCGTACTGGACTGAAGTCCTGCTCGGCGATGCCAGCAGCACTGTAGCTCATCTGGTGGTCCCCTACACGCTCGATACCAATGACATGCGCTTTGCG
>JBEKWD010000040.1:0-11252 GCA_049513435.1 Steroidobacteraceae bacterium
GGATCAGGGTCGCAACAGCTGCGCATTCTACGGCCACTCCATGTCGGTGCGATCGCTCGGCAGACTCGAACTTGAAACCGATCTGCGCAGCGCCTTCGCCAATGGCGATTTTCAGATCTTCTATCAGCCCAAAGTCGAGCTCGCGAGCGGCAATATCATCGGCGTGGAAGCACTCCTGCGCTGGCACCACAACTTGCGCGGCTGGATTGCGCCAGACGTGTTCATCCCCGTGGCTGAGGAAACCGGCCTGATTGCAGCCCTCGGCGACTGGGTCATTCTCGAGGCCTGCAAGCAGCTGGCCATCTGGAGGAACAAGGGGCTGGGCCACTTGACGATTGCCGCCAACGTGTCGGTGCAGCAATTTGCGCGCGCCGACTTCGTTGACACCGTCGTGCGCACCATGCGCGAGTATTCCGTAACGGCGGGGCAGCTGGAACTCGAGATTACCGAAAGCTTGTTGATGCGCAACCTCGATGATACGACCGCGTGCATGAAGCGCTTTCGCGACGCAGGCGTCACACTGTCGATCGACGATTTTGGCACGGGTTATTCATCGTTCGGTTACCTGCGCCAGTTCCCCGTGGACGCCCTGAAGATCGATCGCTCATTCGTCAAGGATATGCACAACAATGATGATGATGCTGCCATTTGCGCCGCAATCATAGCGATGGCACGCGAGCTCAAGATCAAGGTGATCGCCGAAGGGGTGACCAACAACGAGCAGATCAAGTTCCTGCGGCGCCATCGCTGCGATCAAATGCAGGGTTACCTCATCAGCAAGCCCATTCCGGTCGACGATCTGGAGATGCTGCTGCGCGGCGTTGCCCCTGGCGGCAGTGATTACGATCACACCGCGCGCGTTGCAGTCCTGCTGGATGTTAAGTCGTGATTCGATGGCTGAGCGATCTGTCCGTCCGCGCCAGGCTGCGTGTCATGGTGCTTTGTGCGGCTGCGGCGGCGGCCGTTATTCTGTGCTTGCTGCAAGGGTTTAATGAGGCCATAACGCTGCGGCGCACGTTTACCGCGCACCTGCAGACCCTGTCCGCTGCCGTGTCCTACAACGCCGCTGAGGCGGTGCAATCATCCAATGCGGCCATGGCGCGCAATACGCTTGGCTCATTGCGCTCGGAATCGGGCTTTCGTGCAGCAACGCTGTTTGATGCGGGTGGCAACGAGTTCGCGCATCTGGACGCCGGCGCCGAGGTCGTCGTTCGTGTCGTAGATACTAAAGAATCGAAGCCCGCGTCGGGCCGCGGCGCGAGCTTGAAACCAAAGCCCGGCGGCGCGACCGGACCCGCGGCCAGCAAAGACATAAGTGCTCGAGCCGAGCCGACGCCCAGTGCCGTGGGCTTCACCGGCAAGCTCTTAGAACCCGCCCTGATGCAATTCATAAACCTCACGCGTGCGCGGGTGCGCGTGCCGCTGATTATCGACGGACAGAGCATCGGCATGCTGCAGGTCGAGGCGCAAATGACGCCGAGCCTTGAGATGCTCGAGGATGTCGGGCTGAACCTGGGGATAGCGTTGGCCGTGTCGGTGCTGGCCGCGTACCTGCTGTCGTACCCGCTGCGGCGCACGATCTGGCGACCGGTACGAGACCTGGCGAAATTTGCCCGCAAGATTTCCGTGGGCCGCCAGTTCTCGATCCGCGCCCGCAAGCAGACTGATGATGAGTTGGGGACAATTATCGATGGTCTGAACGAGGCGCTCTCGGAACTGGAGCGCAAGCATCTGGTGCTGCGAATGCATCAGGACGAGTTCGAAAAGCGCGTGCGCGAGCGTACCGTGGATCTGGACGTTGCCGTCGCCGAAGCACAGGAGGCACGCGAGCGCGCCGAAAGCGCGAGCCGCGCCAAGAGCGAATTCCTGGCTCGAATGAGCCACGAAATCCGTACGCCGATGAATGGCGTGCTCGGCATGGCGGAGTTGCTGCGCCAGTCGACCACGCTGGATGCACGTCAGCGTCGTTACGCCGCCACCATCCACCAGTCAGGCAGCGCGCTGCTTGACATCATCAACGACATTCTGGATTTTTCCAAGATCGAGGCGGGTAAACTAGAGCTGCACATTGATGCGTTTTGCTTGCGCGACATCGTCGAGGACGCGGTGGACATTCTGGCCGAGCGCGCGCACAGCAAGGGCCTGGAGCTGATCTGCGACATCCCGGCCGATCTTGACACCCGTGTGCTAGGGGACGGTCAACGCTTGCGTCAGATCATCGTCAATCTGGTCAGCAACGCCGTTAAGTTCACCGAGAAAGGCGAGGTGAAACTGCTCGTGCGGCGGCCCGGGGGCGTGCTGCTGGATGCCGGCTTTCGCTTTGATGTCATAGACACTGGTATCGGTATCAGGCCGGAGAGCTGTGCAGCAATCTTCGAATCCTTCGCGCAGGAGGACAGCACGACAACGCGTCAGTATGGCGGCACGGGCCTCGGCCTTGCGATCAGCAAACAGCTGGTGGAACTGATGCACGGCGAGATCGGCGTCAGCAGCACACCCGGGGAGGGCTCAACGTTCTATTTCACGGTGCCGCTGCGGCCGGATCCAGCGGTCGAACGCGACAAGCGTGCCACCGTGCTCAATCGCTCGCGCATGCTGTTGGTGGACGACAATGCGACCATTCGCGGAGTGATCAGGCATCATCTGTTGAGCTGGGGCGTGCTGGTCAGCGAGGCGAGCTCAGCGCACCAGGCAGCCAAGATCCTCGATGAGGCGCTCGGTGGGCAGTTCGACGTCCTGATCATCGATGCACAGATGCCCGAGACGGATGGAACCGAGGTGCTGGCGATGGTGCGGGCGCAGCCCAAGTATCGTGGTATGCCGGTGCTGATGTTGGGTTCGGCGGCCGCTTCCTCGCCAATGGCGCGCAATTCGGCCGATGGGGCTACGGTGTGGCTGACGAAACCGGTACGCCGCCTGCAACTGCAGGCCTGCCTGGCTTCCTTGTTGACCTACCAGTTCGCCGAATGGAGTAGCCAGAGGGTGGGCGAGAATGTCAGAGCGATCTCTGCGGGCGACCGTCAGCAGAAAGCCTCGCGCGTGCGCAAGGCGCTGCTCGTCGAAGACAACGCCGTCAACCAGGAAGTCGCGCTGGCGATGTTGCAGCACCTTGGCGTCGAGACGCTCAGCGCGTGGAGCGGCGAGGAGGCTCTGGAGAAGCTCACGAGCGAGCGCTTTGATGTCGTGCTGATGGACTGCCAGATGCCTAAGCTCGACGGCTACGCGACCACCGCGCGCTTTCGCGACTGGGAAGTCGCCAACGAGCGTGCGCGCACACCAATCGTAGCGCTGACTGCCAATGCGCTCAGCGGCGATGCCGAGAAGTGTTATGCGGCCGGCATGGACCGCTACCTCAGCAAGCCCTTTAACATCGATCAGCTCTATCAGGTGTTGGAATCCTGTGTGTCGGATGTCGCGGCCGCGCCTCAGGCCCTCGCGGTCGCAGAGCCCCGGATCGCCGGGGAGAAGACTGCCGAGATCGTGCTGGATCAGCAGGTGCTTGATCGCATCCGCGCGCTGAACCGCCCGGGTCGTCCGAACCTGCTGGTCAAGGTGCTCGGGCTCTACTCCTCCAGTTCAATCGCGCTCACTGATGCCTTGACCACCGCGGCCTTGAGCCAGGACGCGGAAGCGATGCGCCAGGCGGCACATGCGCTCAAATCGGCCAGCGCCAATGTCGGTGCCACTGTCTTTGCTGAGCTCTGCAAGGACGTGGAGCTTGCGGCTGCGAACGGGAAGCTCGAAGATGCTTGCCTGCTGTTGGAAGCCTTGCTCGAGGAGCACAAGAAAGTGCTGCATGCACTGGAGGCAAGGGATCTGGCGGCGTAGACGCGGGAAGATCACGATGACCCAGACGCCCCCGAGCGTTGCCGACAAGCGACGCCTGTTTCACCAGATGCATGAGGCCGGATGCTTCATGATTCCAAATCCGTGGGACGTGGGCAGTGCGCGCTTTCTGCAAGGTCTCGGCTTCAAGGCGCTCGCCACGACAAGCTCCGGTTTTGCCTGGTCGCAGGGCCGGCCCGATGGCAGCGTCTCAGTCAGTCAGGCGCTAGAGCACCTGCACACCCTCGTCGCCAGCACTGACGTGCCGATCAACGCCGACTTCGAGAGCGGCTTTGCCGCCGATACGGCGGGGGTCGCACGCAACGTGCGACTAGCGGTCGAGAGCGGAGTGGCTGGGCTTTCGATCGAAGACTCGACCGGCGACCCGATGCGGCCGCTGTATGATCTGAGCACCGCGGTTGAGAGAATTCGGGCGGCGCGCAAGAGCATCGACGAAGCCGGCGGCGGTACGCTTCTGGTCGGACGTGCCGAGTGCTTTCTGGTTGGCCGCCCCGATCTGGTTGAAACCATCGCCAGGCTCAAGGCCTACGCCAACGCGGGCGCCAACTGCCTGTATGCGCCGGGTCTGCGTACGCGCGAGCAAATCGCGGCGGTCGTTGCGGGCGTCGCGCCACATCCGGTAAATGTGCTCATCGGCTGGCCGAGCGAACTGACGATGCCGGATCTGGCGGCGCTCGGCGTTCGTCGCGTCAGTGTCGGCGGGGCGCTAGCGCGCTGTGCGTGGGGTGCATTCGCGCGCGCCGCAAAGTTGCTCGTGGAACAAGGCGTATTCGCAGGATTCGCCGATGCCTATTCGGGCGCGGAACTCAACTCTTTCTTTAGCAACGATCTAAAACATCGGCGATCGGACTAGACGCTTAGTAGACGCCGAGACTGACGTGTAGAGCCTGCGGCTCAGAGGTGAAATTCAGCCCGAAGTCGGTCTGATCACCGTTCCATAGCCGTTCGAAGATCCATTGGCCATGCTCGTCGTAGTGGCCTTCTTCAACCCGATTGAAGGCCGATCCACGGATGCGGACCTGATCGGCCGCCGTAAACGAAACGCGAGCGCTGCGGCCGATGACCAGATACTCATCGGCCCCGAGACGCGCTACCAGCACGCCACCGTCGGGGCCCAGTGGGCCGACGGGACGCTCCTCGGGAGTGCGATTACCGGCACCAAACTGCCAGCGATTGTATTCAACGATAGCGCGCCAGCGACCCAGCTCTAGTTGCTGTGGCGCGCGCGAATCCTGCTCCGAAACACCCCAGGTATCGCTCTCAAAGGCGCCCGCTGTGCCCCAGTTGCTATTCACCAGGCAGCGTGGATCAGCGCTCGTACTCATCACTTACGCCTCCTAAAGCTTAGGACACACGGCGCCGCGCGCTTTGATAAAATGGCTATCTCATCGGGCGGTTACTAATAACCAGTCATACAGACGTTACCGTCGTACGGAGTCAGACTCAATGAATAAAATCGCTGGCGCAGCGGCTTTGTCGATGACGTTCCTTCTTGTGGGAGTCACCGTGGCCCAGGAGGGGCCGGAATCGGTGTTGCGAGGAACGAAGGAATTTCGCAGGAGCGTGCTGATATCCGGACTTTCTGGGCCGTGGGCACTGCTGTGGGGGCCCGACAACATGCTCTGGGTGACCGAGCGCACAGGCAAGCGGATCTCGCGCATCGATCCGGTCAGCGGCCAGAAGAGTGTCGCAATCACTATTGATGAGGTTTCCGCGCCCGGTGCCCAGGACGGTTTGCTGGGCATGGCGCTGGACCCGCAGCTGCTGCGCAGTGCCAGCCATAATTATGTCTATGTGGCCTACTCCTATGTGGATCGAAACAAAGAACCCAACCCATGGTTCCCGGATCCGGCCAGTCCCTATCATTACCTTTACAGCAAGATCGTGCGCCTGGCTTACGACAAGGCGAGTGGCACGCTGTCCAAACCCGTCGATGTGATCACCGGATTGCCGGTGGGTAACGATCATGTATCCGGTCGGCTCAGGTTCGGCCCGGACAAGAAGCTTTACTTTACGATTGGCGATGGGGGTCACGATCAACTCGGCAATTTCTGCCTGCCTATCCAGGCACAGCGCCTGCCGACCCGGGACGAGGTCAATCGCAAAGATTATTCCGCTTATATGGGTAAATCGCTGCGCCTGAACCTGGATGGCTCGATACCCAGGGACAACCCGAAACTGGCCGGCGTGATCAGTCATGTCTACACCTACGGTCATCGCAATATGGAGGGCCTCGATTTCGGCCCGGACGGCACGCTCTATGCCTCCGAGCACGGACCGAAGACGGATGACGAAATAAATATTCTGACGCCCGGTTCCAACTACGGCTGGCCTAATGTCGCCGGTTTCAAAGACGATAAAGCCTATGAGTACGCGCGCTGGGCCGATGCCTCCACGCCATGCTCGCAGCTGACCTTCAGCGATATCGTTATCGACCCCTCTGTGCCACGCGAGCCCGAATCGGCCTATAAAGTACCGTTCGTGCCACCGATTGCGACGATGTTCACCGTGCCGACGGGTTTCAACTTCCATGACCCAGCCTGCAGAGGCGCCGATGTCATCTGCTGGCCGACAGTGGCCCCCTCCAGCGTCCATTACTATGCTTCGAAGGGTAAAGGCATTCCCGGCTGGGACAAGGTTTTATTGATCACGACCCTCAAGCGCGGCTCACTTTATGTACTGCCGCTGACTGCCAATGGCAAAGCAGCGGCCGGTCACTTTTCGCGCTACTTCCAGTCTGAGAACCGTCTTCGGGATCTGGCCGTCAGTCCTGATGGCAGGACTCTTTACATCGCCACTGATAACAGCGGACTGCTCGAGGCGCTAGCTGGCGGCATGGCCACCAAGGTGGAGAATCCCGGCGCGATACTCGTCTTTACGTATGTGGGCGAGGGTACCGGTGCACCGGCCGCTCAGGCCGCGACCAACCAGATGAGCGCGCCGATGCAGCCCACTGTGAGCGCCGGAATGCTGCCACAGTTCACCGCCGAACAAGCCGCCGCAGGCAAGAGCGCCTTTAATGCCAATTGCGCAGTTTGCCACGGCAATACGCTGACCAACGGTACGTTCGCGCCGCCGCTCGGGGGCGAGTACTTCCACAATAGATGGCTCGGCCAAACTGTGCGCGCGTTTTATGATCACGCTAGAAACATGCCGCCGGCCGCTCCCGCGTCGCTGCAGGACGACGCCTATGCCGACATCGTCGCTTATGTCCTGGAGATGAACGGTTACAAGGCGAGCGACACTCGTCTGTCGGCGGGCGGCGATGCGTTGGACAAGATGACTATCCAGTAAGCGCTTCTGCCGTAACCGCGCAACTGCTGATGGGATGAAAAAAGCAAGAACACCGACGTCGGTCTCTCGTCGCACGGTGCTCCAGGGTGCGGTGACTGCGCTCGGCAGCTTGTCTTCGGTTCTGAGCCTCGCAACCAAGTCGACCTCGGCACGCGCGGCGCCCGCGGCCGTGACGGGCGCAGCGTGGCAGGAGCGCCCGATGCGCTGGGCGCAGCTTGCCTTCACCGATGATGATCCCGGGAATTTCGATCCGCAGCTGTGGCTGGATTACTTCAAGCGCATTCACGCCGATGGCGCTTGCCTGAGCGCGGGCGGCTTCACGGCCTACTATCCGACTAAGATTGCGCTTCACACGCGTGCCCCAGGTGTCGATCGGGTTGATGCCTTTGGTGTAATGATGTCGGGTTGCCGGGCCCTGGGGATGAATGTGATCGCCCGCGTGGAGCCCGGGGGTTTCAGGGAAGATGTCTTTGCTGCACACCCCGAATGGGTTGCACGCCAGTCCGACGGCAGCGCCCAGCGCTATTTCGCCTCATCGGATCTTTATATGAACTGCGCGCTCGGTGGTTATAACTTTGAATTCATCACCAGCGTGATGCGCGAGATCATGCGCAACTATCAGGTTGACGCCATCTTCACCAATCGGTGGGCGACGCAGTCGCGCTGCTTCTGCGACTCCTGTCGAACTTTGTTCCGGGCCGCGAGCGGTCGGGAAATCCCGGCGAACGATGCTGCCGACTCGTCGCTACAACGTGCCTATTCCGACTGGTCCGCGGCGCGTCTGCTTGAACTGGCGAAACTGTGGAACACTGAAATCCGTGCCATCAATCCCAATGCGTTCCTGATTCCCAACGGCGTCGGCGGCCCGAGTCGCGATCTGAAGACTTACGGCGATTTTACACCGCTACTGTGCTCGGACAGCCAGGCGCGGCGCGGTGTAGTACCACCGTGGGAAAACGGCAAACACGCGAAGATCTGCCGCATGACCATGGGCGAGAAACCAATCTGCGGAATCTTCAGCGTCGGACTCGAGGAAGCGTACCGCTGGAAGGACTCCGTGCAGAGCGCAGCGGAGATCAGGGTCTGGGTTGCCAGCGGCATGGCACAGGGATTCAGGCCCTGGATGGTCAAGTTCAATGCCAAGCCCATCGACCGGCGCTGGATGCCCGTGGTCGCACGCATCTACGACTGGCACTGGAAGAACGAACGCTACCTGCGCAATACCGCCAATCTCGCGCGGGTGGCGATAGTCGCCGGATCCGAGCAACTCAGTGCCGCTTCTTCGGACACCGGCGCGGGAATGCCTGCTGACTACCTCAATGGTTATTATCAGGCGCTCATCGAAGCGCGCATCCCGTTCCAGATGATCTACGATCGCTCGCTGGATGATGCAGATCTGCTGGATCGGTATCGCGTCCTCGTACTGCCCAATATCGAGCGACTCTCGCTGGCTCAGTGCCAGCAGTTGCGCGACTACGTGCGGCGTGGGGGACGTATCGTCGCCACCCATCAGACCTCGCTCTATGACGAATCGGGCACGCGCCGTGCAGATTTCGGGCTCGCCGACCTGTTCGGCTGCTCCTTCGCAGGCCAAGTCGACGAGAGGGTGACAAATTCCTATCTGACACTGCGGCATCCACATCCGCTGCTGCGCGGTCTGGAGGATGCCCCGCGCGTGGTCGGAGCAATCAAGCGTGTGCATGTGATCGCGCCCGGGGCCAGCGTGGCACCGCTGACACTGGTCGCGTCCTATACGGATCTGCCGATGGAGCGGGTTTTCACGCGTGTGCCTGTGACCGATACACCGATGGCATTCTGCCGGGAATTCGGGCGCGGACGCGTCGTGTACTTCCCGATGGACCTGGATCGCACATTTTGGGAGATATTGAACCCCGATCACCTGGCATTGCTGCGCAACGCCGTGGAATGGGCGGGTGACGAGCCCGCCCCAATCCAGGTGAGCGGGCCGGGGCTGCTCGACGTTGCGTATTGGCGCCAGCAATCGTCGCTGACCGTGCACCTCGTCAACCTGACCAACCCCATGACCATGAAAGGCCCCTACCGGGAGATCGTACCAGCGGGGCCCTTTACCTTGACGCTGGAACTACCCGAGGCCGCGCACGTGCGCGGCGTCAGGCTGCTGGAAGCCGATCAGGCGGCAAGCGCACGGCCTGACGGCACACGACTGATCGTGACCGTGCCGCGCGTCGGCTTACATGAGATCGTGGCGGTGGAGCTGGCCTGATTCGTTCCTGCGCTAAACCGTCGATCTCATGGCGAACCGAAATGCGCAGTCAAATAATCGCGGATGCGCGTCGCCGCCGCGTCATCGGTTTTCGCTCCGCGGCCTCGCATTTCCTCAATCAACGCCGTCCACTGTTGCGAGGAGTGCGGGCGCGCTGTCACGGCACTGAGCGAGTGACAAGTACCGCAGGCGCTCACGAAGTCTTGCCGACCTGAACCTTCGGGCAGAGGCGCGGTCATGCTCGACGGCACAGACTGCTGCTGAGCGAGCGGCGCTGGTTTGAGATCTACAACCTCATCGCCGGGCCGAGGCAGAGCAAATGCGATCAATGCCGCCTCGCCATCGGGCCGTGATGAGCCACTGATCGCGATGACGATATATTGGCGGCCGCCTTTGCCGACGAAGCTCATCGGTGAGGCCTCGGCTGGCGAAGACATGCGTACGCTCCAAAGCTCTACGCCCGTGCGGGAATCGAAGGCGTGAAACATCGGCTGCTCGACCCTCGCGCCGATAAAGCCCAAGCCGGTCGCGCCGATGAACACCAAGTTGCCCGCCGTCGCCAGCGTGCCGCCCAGGTTGAGCATGCCGGTATGCGCGCCGACATCGCCGTATATCTCGGCGCTGCCCAGAGGGCGTCGCCAGGCGATGTCGCCCGTGTTGCCGTTGACAGCAATCAATTCGGCCCAGGGAGGTTGCACGCAGGGCAAACCGTTCTGATCCTGTAGTTTCGTATACGCTCTGTCGACCCGATATCCACTGACAGCAAGGCCATTGGAGTTTCCATCGTCCGGAATGATGTAGGCGTAGGCGGGCAGGTTATTGGTATTAACAAAGATATAGCCGGATCCGGGGTCTATCGAGACCCCACCCCAGACGCCGCCGGCACCGCCGATATTGGAGGGCATGAAAAGACTAGGCCCGTCCAACCGAGGCGGGGAGAACGCGCCGGTGTCCTGTAATCCCAGACGGTTCCAAAGATCGGTACAGAAGCGCTGTGTCTCGGGAGTGATTGTGCTGATGTCGGCACGCGTCATGCCCATCTTGGCCAGCGGCGCAGGCTTGAGTGGGAAAGGCTGCGTCGGCGAGGACTGCTCACCCGGTATCGTACTGCGCGGCACAGCACGCTCTTCAACACCGAATACCGGTCTGCCGGTGCGGCGGTTGAGGATGAACATCAGACCCTGCTTGCTCACTTCGACCAAGGCAGGTACCCGCTTGCCGTTGATCCGCAGATCGATCAGCGCCGGCGCGGCTGCGGCGTCATAGTCGAACAGATCGTGATGCACGATCTGATAATGCCAACGGTACCTTCCGGTTGCGGCATCGAGGGCGATGATGCAATTCGCGTACAGATTGTCGCCGGGCCGATCGATACCGATAAAGCTATCTGCGGGGTTGCCGGTGGGGATGAATATCATCCCGGTCTCCTCATCGACCGACATCATGCCCCAAGCGCTCGGCCCGGCCCGGTTCTGCCAACCTGTCGCGCCCCAGCTGCCGGCATTGCGCTGACCGGGGCGCGGCACGGTATCGAAGTGCCATACCAACTTCCCAGTAATTACGTCGTAGGCGCGCGGGTCACCCGGAGGCCCCTTGGGACCGAATTCCTGGGTCCCAGGCCCGGTGATGAGCAGGTTCTTATAAATAGTCGGCGGCGAAGTGACGTCATACGATTGCTCGGGATCGGCAAAGCCCTCGCGAATATTGATGTAGCCCAGAGCGCCGCCGAAGCCTTCGACCGGCTGCCCGGTGTGCGCATCGAGCGCGTAGATTCGATCCTGCACGGCTAGAATGATTCGCGGCGTATGAGCCGCATCCCCGGGCCAGTAGGCCACGGCGCGCATTTTTCGCTGAATGCCGGTGGAAA
>JBEKWD010000041.1:0-11228 GCA_049513435.1 Steroidobacteraceae bacterium
GGTCCGCATGTTACGAAAGCACATAGCAGCGTCAAGAAACGCCGACTGACTAATTGGAGCTAGTATTGGAGGTTCGGATATCTATGATTTCGGCTATCGCCTGTGCGAAGTACCGGTAGTGGCCGGTGACTTTATGGTGCAAACGATGCAAAGCGGGCATGCGATCGTGAGTCTCGACCTACACGATCCGACACATCCGCACGAAGTCAGCCACATTGTCCTGCCACCGGATGAGTATCCGCATTGGCTCGCGCTCGAGCCGGGTGGCGATCGGCTCGTTATCACCGGCTACGGGGCGCTTTCGACCCATCTCCGGTTTGCAACAATCAATCGTCGCACGGGAGAACTGAAACTCAAGCGATCGTCAATCGATTTCACGCGCTCTTGGTCGGACGGTTGGCAAGGAAGCGCCATTCCGCATGGGGCAGTCTTTAGCAATCCCTGAATTGTCTGTACTGCGCAATGTCCGCTTTGCGGCAAGTTGCACGATACCGCCTCCGACCGCTCTTGGCCGCCTGCTGCCGGATCGGCCTGTACTACTGGTTGTGACCCAAACGCGCCCGTGGGGAGCGGCGGGTATCGGGTAACACGATATCTTATTGGGCTTCTTAGCCGAGGACTATCATGCGCGACGGATGCGCATCCTCCAGCTGGAGATGAGCGCATGAAATATTATCGGATGGCGATAGCCCTGTTGACCATCGCTCGTATTAGTGCCTGAGGCCTAGGAACGGTTGCCGACCATTCCTCCCGCGCAGTACTTGGAGGAACAGACCACGTGGGTGCGCCGCAGCGTGCTCCCGCGTCTGCGCGGAAGCACGCCGCAGCACGCATGGAGGCTATTTCAGGATCAATTGACGAACCATTTGACTGCCGACTTCTATGCGCAACTTGCCCCGATCCGCGTTGGCCGAAGCGGCTTTGGCCAGTGACCCGAATGCCTGCTTAGCCGTGGGATCACTACGCGCCTGCAAGTCATCGAACGCTGCCATGTTCTTGTAAGTCACGGTCAGGATCAGATCCGCGTCCTGCGGATCGCGCGGCCGCGCCTCATAGATGGAATAGTCAGTTATGATCCCCTGCTTCTTGTATTCGTCCATGACGTGCTTGTATGTGCTTCCGAGATAACGCATATATTCTTCGAACATGCCCGGCTGGGTACGGACGAAGTTAACGATAAGGACGGGCCCCTGCGTGTAGGCATGATCGTCGTCCGCGCGTGTCACTGATGCTGATATGGTCAGGATTGCTGCGAGAAGCAGCAGAATTGGCTTTCTCAATTTATTCTCCCGTGTAGATCTGAAGGCCGCTGAACAGCGGAATAGTTGTTCTTACGATCCAGACTATAACCCACTTACCGTCTTGGCCTAGAGCGTTGACGATCCCCCAATAACGCTCGGGCATTCAAAGTGGATAACAGCTGAAGAGTACCCCGTCTCCCAGCGGCAACTCCTGACCCCATAGGAGCCGGTCACGGCCGACCGGTTTACGGTGGCGATACTGCAACTATTTTCCGGAAGCCAGCTATCCTGCCCGCGGGCTACCTAATGGGGTCTCGCGCGTCCCAGTTCTTCTGTCACGTCCCTGAAGTCCATAGACTTACCTGCTAGGACCCGTCTGATGAACAGGTCGTAACCGTCCAGGGAATTGCGAAAAGTGTGTAGGTTTGCTGCGTAGTCGCTATACGCCGCCCGGAGAACGCCAATATCCTGCGAGTTCAGAGGGCCCGCATTGCTGTAGACGTCGATTGCCGCATTCAGGCGGATGCCGCTATATACCAATGAAGTGCGGATGGTGACTAGCGCACTCTCGGTAGCATCCAGCTTCCAGTAATTCTCGGCCAGCAAATCAGGCACGAGCGGCAGCAGCCCACCGTCGCGCATCATCAGCCAAACGGTCTCATCAGGAATGAAAAAAGTAGTCGGAGGGAGGGCCACGGGCGACCAGCTTGCACTGGATTGCTGAGTTCCAAGCAGTTTCAGCGATTCGACGTTTGCCGCTATGGCCGCCAACCGTGTATCGCAGCCCTTGCGATCGTAGGCGACTACTTCTAGGTTATCAGTGCTCTCTTGATGGAGCTTCAATTCCATCTCCCGTACCTGTCGATGGCGGTGCAGCGACTCTACAGATTGCTCCAAGCCGATGGCGATGAGCAGTCCTATAGTGATTGTGCCGAGATGGACGAAGAAGCTCTTCCAAGTGTGAATCGATTCGTGTGGAGCATGAATATCGAGCATAGGAGCTGGGATCTCCGGGAAAGAACTGGTTCCTGCATCAGAGGGCATCGCGGCATTCAAGCTGTCGGCGGGTCTCTGCGGTTTGTCTGGCTCGGCGCGGATTACCATGCCTCGGACTCTTCGTTCGTTGCTTCTAGCCTACCGTATGAGACGACCGTCCGCTTTCTCGCTGTGATTTCATCCATCCGAATGACTCAAACTGGCCGTAACCCGCCAGTTCGACGACAGTCAGAAATCGACCCGGTTACACCCAGAATTCTCCGAAGTGGTCGTTCAAGGCAGCTGGCGCGGAGCGCCATTGTCGGAGACAGGCCTATGGTGCGCGCATTCCCTCGCAACACTTTGTTGCCGGCGAAAAACCCTTGAATACCCACTTGTAGGCGCCGGTACCGCCGCTCTTGCCGTCAGCGCCGGTCAGTTCCGCCTGGACCACATAGATATTGCCTTTGTGGTCTGCCGCGATCTGGTGCCCCGGGGGATGATCTTGCGCGCCTTCGCCAACGTCGAACGAGCCTAGCACCTCGAGCGTTTTGCGATTCAGGATGTAGACCACCGGCGTTCCGGCGACGTACAGAAACCGCTGATCCGGCGAAAAAGCCGCGCCTCGGGCCTGCAGGTCATACTTGCTGTTAAGGCCGACGAACTGCTCCGCAACGAATTTGCCCTCGGGAGTAAACACCTGGATGCGTTTGTTGCCACGATCACAGATATACACGAGCCCATCGTCCGAAATGATCACGTCGTGAACGGGCGAGCCGAACTGCTGCAGAACCTCTGCGACGCCGACCCACGGCACCGCGCCGGGTTTGGCGCGCGGCGGACGGTCTTCCTCATCAAGCGGCTTGTTGCCGTAGGCGCCCCACATGCGCTTGAACTTCCCAGTATCGGCGTCGTAAACCATCACGCGGCTATTGCCGTAGCCGTCGGTGACGAATATCTCGTTCGTCTTGGCGTAGTAACGCAGGCCCGTCGCTCCCCTCAAGACTTCGGTCTTGTTGCTACCGGTCTGGCCGCTCTTGCCGATGGCCATCACGAATTTGCCATCCATCGTGAACTTGAGAACCTGATTGTCATTCGGCAGATTCGCAGGATTGTTGCGCTTGCCGTCCGCGTTGCCCACGATCCACACAAAGCCCTTCGAATCGACGGTAATGCCGTGCTCGTTTGACGGCCACTGATATCCAGGTCCGCTCTCGCCGCCCCAGCCACGGATGAAATTGCCCTCGTTATCGAACTCCATGACGGGCGGCGCCGCCACGGATTTCAGGTCGGGCTCCATTGAGCGCGGATCGACCAGTGTATGCGGGCGACTCAGAATCCACACGTGATCGCGATCATCGACAGCGACAGCGGAACCGAATCCCATCTTCCATTTGGCCGGGACCTTGGGCCATGCGAGATCCTTGGCGAATTGCGGCAATCCGCCTTCGCCGATATGCGGCGCCTGAGCCGCGGCGGTCTGGCTGAAGACCGGCGCCGACCATGGCGTGACCACCACGATCGAAAAAATCGCGGCGAGGGCATAGGGGGTCATCGTTCGCTGCATGATGCTCTCCTCAATTCCAGTGACAATAGCGGGTAGCTAAAACGAAATGTAACGACGACCCGAAGCGGCCTCCCGTGAACGACCGGTTTCGGCGCTGCCACGCCGGAGGGTCCGCGTCGGCACGACAGGCAGCCCAATGCCTCTCGCGCTGAGAAACACACCGTTGTACCCAAGGACTAGCAAGCGCCATTAAAGATCGAGGCTACTGGGGCTGAGCAGCGCGGAGGCTGTCGGTATTTGCATCGATTTCGGCGCGCGATTGCACGTTGTGAGCGATGGCTTGCGCGGCAGCTTGCCAGCCGATAGCAGCGTAGACGAGCCCGGACGATGCAGCGATATTGCGTGATAGTGCAAGCACCAGCTCGTCGCGTTCCTGCGGAGAAAGCTTAAGAGTAGCGCCGCCCTGCACACGTCCGTGAAGCGTGGCCTCGAGCGCTTCGATAGTGGACTTGTTGGTCAGGACGTTCTGAACGGCTGTGCCCATCAGGGTGGCTTCAAATGCCTGCCGGTCATAAATCTCGGCGAGGTTGTCGGGAATGAGGCTGGCCTTGCCGTTGCTCTTGGCTATGTCCCACACGGCGCGCGAAGGCTGACGTCCTTCAATTACGGCGATGCCTGCGGGCAGTGTCACAGTGACCGAGCCCGAGGCAACGGGCGCCTGCTGCAAAGTGAGAATGACGGCAGCGGCCCAGCGTTTCGCTTCACCGGCGGACTGTACGTCGAAGCGCAGCGTTTCGACATTTTGCTCAGCCTCTTCGCGCATCTCGCGTATAAGCTCACGCCGCTCTTTGCCGTGATGAATCGCTTCTACCGTCTGCTCAAGGCCAATAGCGATGAGTAGGCCGACGGCAATCGTCACGAGATGGATGAAGAAGCCCTTCCATGTGTAAATCGGCTCGTGGGGAGCGTGAACATCGAGCATAGGCACTGATATCTCCGGGTTGGAACGGGTCTCGGCATCGAGGGGCACTGCACCCCGCGGAACATCGGCAGATTCTTGAGACGCTTCTTCTGGAGCGCAGTCGACCATGTACGGCTCTCGGTTGCGTTTCGGGGCAGCGTACCGTAAGACCCGGTCGTCTGCTTCTGGGCGGCAATTTCGAGGTCTCCAGTGTCCGGAGTTGGGCCGATCAGCGACAGTCGCCGATTGTGCCCGCTGTTGACCTGAACCGCCGGTCACGAGACCGTTGTCGAATGGCTGCTTTGCTAATTTTAAGGCGCCTTGCAGACGAAACTCGCAGCGCCTGTGGATATGGAGACAGCCGGCGGCTGTTCTCTACAGCCGTTCCAGGCGCGATACTCACCATCGGTGGTGTTCCCGGTTCCTCTATAGCTTGCCACCCGTCAATTAGGGTTCGGTGAGTCTAAATTTTGTTGCTGTGATTTTACCTGGCCACGCTATCCTTGGGGCGGCCGCCACGTTTGCCGTTTTCTCGGGATGCCTTCGCCTTGGCCGCACTACGACTTTGTTGTCTACTTGCCTACGGAGGATCTCGAGATGTCATTGACTCGCCCGGCCTTAGTCACGCTGATATCGATGTTGGGAGCTGTTGCGTGGGCAGCTACGCATGCGCAGTCTGGAGTCTCGAAGGAGGCGCCGCGGAGTCAAAAAGTCATAATTGATACGGACATCGGCGGAGATATTGATGATGCGTTTGCGGTGGCGCTCGCGTTGCAAAGTCCGGAGTTCAGCATTTTAGGCATTACGACAGCAACGGGTGATACGACGATGCGGGCTCGACTTGTAACACGCTTACTGAATGAGACGGGTCGTAGCGATATTCCCGTCGCTGCGGGTATCCCTACGCGGATGAAGAAGACGACACCGGGGCCCGAGGATGAAGACAACATTCGCGGTCAGCTTCGGTATGGTCTGCGTACGCCTGCCCAAGCCTATCCAGATGCCGTGAATTTCATTCTTGAACAGATTCGGCAAAGCCCTGGTGAAATCACGCTCATTACGATCGGACCGCTGACCAATATTGGGGCCGCGATTGATCGGGATGCCGTGACCTTTCGCAAGATCAAACGTGTGGTCCTAATGGGCGGATCGGTGTATCTCGGTTACGATCAGATCAGGTACGTCAAGCATCCCCAGCCGAGCGCGGAGTACAACATTGCTGCCGACGCATCGGCGGCGCAGAAGCTCTTTACGTCCGGGGTGCCTTTGTATGTGCTGCCGGTGGATTCAACGCAGATCAAGTTGGAGGAATTAAACCGGGCCCAGATTCTGACGCACGGCACGCCGCTGACAGATGCGTTGGCGCTGCTCTACTTGCAATGGTCGGGCGGGAGTGAAGCTACCCCGACCCTATATGACGCTATGGCTGTAACTTATGCGCTTGCACCTGAGCTGTGTCCGATGACCGCACTGCGGTTGCGGGTAGATGACCAGGGATTTACGCGTATAGACCAGGGTGAATTTAACGCGCAGGTGTGTTTGCATTCGGATTGGCAGAAGTTTTATGATTTTTATATTCCGCGAGTGACGGGACCGCCGCTTAAACCGTAGCGGTAGCTGCAGGTCTCGAAGAAGACTATGAACGCGACTAAAGTAACAGCGATGAAAGACCCTGTTGCGGATCATCTGGCGACTAGTGTCTACGTCACACTGTCTGTACGCTACCTGCGCAGACCGCACGGTTACTAGTCGCGGTAGCACCGTCGAATCGGCAGGCGGCACTGCTGTCCGTAGGTGCGGGTGAGACTGCGCGATCCCCAGAGTGAGGCGTCCACGACGCCCAGCGTCAGTCGAGTGCGCCCCTTACGGCGCCTGTATCTGCACCGGCGGGCCGCCGATTCCTCCTATCTGCGGTGCGATCACAAGGTAGCGCCGCTTCTCGGGGCCGCCACCCTGCACGATGGTCCGAATCGGACCTATCGCGTTGACGATCGCCGAGCCCGCCGGGTTGGTCACGAAGACAGCGAGCGGCTGCAGCATTCCGCTGCCGTCCGCTCCTTCGGCGAGCGCGAGCACGTACGACTGCTTCGGAACCAGGCCAGTGACGGCAGCCTGGATGACCTGCGTCAGCCCTTGGTCGAATAGCGTCACGCTTGTTGGAGGATTTACTACCGTCTGGTTCGAGTCGGCCGTTGCCGTGATAGCGGCCGCAACTGCGCACGCCCCGATGAATAGCGGGGCGCGACGTAATGGAAACGGGACGCCGATAGATTTGCGCTTCCAGAGTTCAGAGGCGGTTCCTAGCGGAGACCACCGTGGCTAATCGCGTGACTTGGGGGCGGATGCTCGATGCGAGGCGTCGTCCAGGTCAGGCGCTCAGCGGGTGAGGCGACGCGGCGAACCCCCCGGTGCGACCCGCGGTCCTATTATCCTTCGTCACGACGAGCGTCGATCCACCCAAGAGATATCACCCCTGGCCCCGACAGCACGCGATTGAGACGGGCGAAACGAATCTATAAGCGAAACTTAACGCGGGCAACGCTGGAAAATAGTGTCCAGAACTACATCGCTCGATTCAATAAAAACAATCTGTTATCCGTGCCTATCGCGCATTGGACGTTTGATAGCATGAATATCGAGCTGACTCAGTTACTTGGACGCACGCGCGAGTCACTCGCTTCGAGCAGCACCGTTGCTACCTTCTCGCCTGCATCCCCGACCTGTTGGGGCACTGCGTCCGCGTACTGATCGAGGATGAAGCTCGCCGAATGATGGCCCGCGAGTGTCAGTGCAACCTTCGCGATCACGCCTGACGGAATCAGCGCGGTGACGAAGAAGTGGCGCAGCATGTGGAACGTGCCGGTGACCTTCGCTTTCTTCAGCAAGGGCGCCCAGACTCGATTGCGCCAGTTGTGATATTCGATCGCCGACGTCTACGCGACCGCAGCTTGCGTAATGAGCTGAAGGCGAGGCGCTCAGTTCGCTTCGGGATCTTCAGTGAGCTGGCAGATCCGCTTGATTATAGTATCCACTTTCTCGTCCCCTTCTCTCAGGGCTTCCGGAGACGACTGCCCAGACCGTTGCTGCTGCAGCGCTTCGGCCGCCTCGGCGATAGCCGACGGCAGCTCCGAGTAGAGGCGTTGCAGCTCGACGGTATCCTCATCAGTCAATTTGGTACGCCCGACCATACGGCCCCCCATTGTCATCGCCACCGGCTGGTCGCGAAGTATGCGATAGATCGGAGGACAGCGTGAGCGGTCGCAACATCCCCGGCGCTCTCGACCTGCCCGCATACGCTGCCCCCTCGCAGCGGCACCGGCCGACTGATCCCGGTCCTCTGATAACCGCTAACCCCACCAGGGCTCACCGGGAGCCAGATGCGCTTTCAGGTAATCCTCGTCGAGATCCGCGCCGATACCTGGCGATGAGTGGACTTGCATCTTCCCGTTTTTGATGACTGGGACATTGCTCTTGGCCGCAGGTGCCTGGTCCGACCCTCGTGCGCACTCCATCATAGGCGCGTTATGGATCGCGGCGCTGAACTGCTGTGACGCCAGATTGAGAAGCAGGCCGCTGACGTTGTGCAAGCAGATCGGCATGCGGTAGGAAGCCGCTAAGTCGGCGATCACCTTCACTCCGGTAATGCCTCCCGACTGCAATAGGTCAGGCTGGAGGAAGTCGACCGCCTGGTGTTCGATGAACGGCCGGGCGTCCTCGATCAACTCCAGATCCTCTCCCGTCAGCAGAGGAATTCTGGTACTGCGCCGCAATGCCATCCACGATTCGCTGAAGCCCACCGCCAGCGGGTCTTCAAACCAGAGTGGTTTGATGTGCTCAACGGCTTCCGCCACGCGGACGGAGCTCGCCACGTCCAGTTCGTTGTGTCCGTGGACAATGATGTCATAGTCCTGACCGAACGCCTCGCGCGCCAGGTCGTAGCACAGCGCCACTCTTCTAATGTCCGCTGGAAGCAGACTCGGCACGTACTGCCGTGCAATCACGCCTATGGCATCGTTCAGGTCGACCTTGAAAGCCTTGAAGCCGGCCGGCTCGTTTTTCAGATCCTCGGCCCTGGGACCCCACTCCTGTTTGCTCCAGAAGTTACCCGTATGGCCGCAATGGGAGTAGCAGACGATCTCATCGCGAAAGTTGCCGCCGAGAAGCTTAGATACCGGCGCATTCAGAATTTTGCCGGCAAGATCCCAGAGCGCGATATCGATTCCGCTGAGAACCCGAACGGGCCGGAAACGCTGCGCCCATGCATAAAACATATTGTGATGGTGGACCGCGATAGCCAGGGGATCCTTGCCGATCAGACTCAGGCCCTCCGCCGACCCCTCATTGCTCATGAATTCTTTGATCACCTCGCGAACATACGGACCGGTGCCATGAGCCGGACCATAGCCGGATACCCCAGAATCGGTGTCGATCCGCAGGATTGTTCCGGGTGTCGCGGACAATTGCAGCGCCTTGACCGCGGTGATCTTAAACTGCCGGCGCATAGGGGCTGCCAAGACCTCAAACGGACGAAGAAACTGGGCGATGATCGCTGCCGCCGGAATTCCCAGAGCGCCTCGGAGAAAAGCTCGTCTGTTGACCTGCATAGTGGCCTCTTATATCGGTGTCTCTCACCCGGCGTTAGTACCCGGCAACGAAAGGTCCTTCACGCTCGCACAGGGAGCTCATTCAGCTCAATGGGAACAATATGCCACTCTTGAATACATCCTTGCGCGATGAGCGCAGACGATACCAGTCGCTGGCGTCATACATCCTGGGCATCGCGGGACTCTCGATCCTTGGGGGCTGTGCCATCCAAGGCCGGCAAAGCGATACTGCCCTTCGGGCTACCGAGCTGCGAGTCGAATACCAGGCCAATCCGCTGGGCATGGACGTGCGATCACCGCGGCTGAGCTGGCAACTGCAATCTCTCACCCGCGCCACGATGCAAAGTGCGTATCAGATACGCGTCTCCGAGAGCCCTGAAGGCTTGTCGCGGTCCGCCGATGTACTGTGGGACAGCGGCAGGATTTCGTCCGATCAATCCAATCAACACGCCTACGGCGGTCCAGCGCTGCGCTCGGGCCAGCGTTACTTCTGGCAAGTGCGCGTGTGGGATACAAGGGGCAGGCAGTCGGCATGGAGTTTCCCCGGATGGTGGGAAATGGGGTTACTCGCACCCTCGGACTGGCAGGCTATTTGGATAGGGCCCCCTGATGCCGGGACTGCGTCGGCTCCTGAGGCCGTGCCAATGATGCGTCGCGAGTTCACCTCCCGTGGGGAGGTGCGGCGGGCGCGCGCTTACGTAACCAGTCACGGCCTGTACCAGCTTTTTCTCAATGGCCAGCGCGTCGGCGACGCCGAACTGACGCCCGGCTGGACTAGCTATAACAAGCGCCTGCAGTACCAGACGTACGACGTAACCCGGCTCATCCGGTCGGGCGCCAATGTCGCCGGAGCACTGCTCGGCGACGGGTGGTTTCGCGGTGTCATCGGCTTCGCGGGGCATCGCAATCACTATGGGGATCGCCTGGCGATGCTGCTGCAGATCGAGATCACGTATCGAGACGGCACCAAACGTCTCGTGATCTCGGATCAGAACTGGCGAGCGGCCACCGGTCCGATCCTCATGTCCGAGATTTACGCGGGTGAGACCTACGACGCCCGGCAGGAGAAAACCGGATGGAGCGCGCCCGGATATGATGACTCGGACTGGAAGAGCGTCATAAGCCTAGACGATCCTCACGAGCACCTCGTGGCACCGGTATCACCGCCAGTGCGTAAGCAGGAAGAACTGACACCGATTCGTATCTTTACAACGCCCGCCGGTCAAACAGTCGCGGACATGGGCCAGAACATGGTCGGCTGGATACGCCTGAAGGTAAGCGGTCCGCGAGGTACCACGGTGACTCTGCGTCATGCTGAAGTGCTCGACGCTCAGGGCAACTTTTATACGGATAATTTGCGGACGGCCGCACAGACGGTTCACTACACACTTAAGGGAGCCGGGGTCGAGATATACGAACCGCATTTCACCTTTCAGGGGTTTCGGTATGTGGCCGTCGAGGGCTACCCGGGCAGGCTCTCGCCTGAAGGCCTGACAGGGGTGGTCGTTCATTCTGATATCGGGCGAAGCGGCGAGCTTGAAACCTCGAATGCTCTCATTAATCAGCTGCAGCACAACATCATCTGGGGGCAGAAGGGTAATTTCGTCGACGTCCCGACCGATTGTCCCCAACGGGACGAGCGATTGGGTTGGACGGGTGATGCCGAAGTATTCGCGCCAACCGCGGCATTCAACGCCGATGTCGATGGCTTTTTCGCCAAGTGGTTGCAAGATCTCGCGGCTGATCAATATTCCGACGGCGCCGTACCCTACGTCGTGCCTGACGTGATTGGCGTCACGACCGATCCCAAGGGTGGCACGACACGGTCTGCCGGCGCGGCAGGTTGGAGCGATTCGGCGACACTCATTCCTTGGGATATGTATCTGGCGTATGGTGACCGAGGCCTGCTCGCCGACCAATACGAGAGCATGGTCAAGTGG
>JBEKWD010000042.1:0-11184 GCA_049513435.1 Steroidobacteraceae bacterium
AATACAGGCCGCGGCGATCTCACGCAGGTTGTGCGGCGGAATGTCGGTCGCCATGCCCACCGCTATACCTGAGGCGCCATTGAGCAGCAGGTTCGGCAGCCGGGCCGGCAGCATGAGCGGCTCTTCCATCGTGCCGTCGAAGTTCGGCGCCCAATCGACCGTGCCGTGCTCGAGCTCACCGAGCAGCACGTCCGCGTAGCGGGTGAGGCGCGCCTCCGTGTAGCGCATGGCGGCGAAGGACTTCGGATCATCGGCCGAGCCCCAGTTGCCCTGCCCGTCCACGATCGGGTAGCGATAGGAGAATTCCTGCGCCATGTGCACCATGGCCTCATAGCAGGCCGAATCCCCATGCGGATGGAATTTGCCGATCACATCCCCGACCGTGCGCGCTGACTTCTTCGGCTTGGAGGCGGCCGACAGACCCAGCTCGCTCATCGCGTAGATGATGCGCCGCTGTACCGGCTTGAGGCCGTCGCCCAGCGCCGGCAACGCCCGATCCAGTATCACGTACATCGAATAGTCGAGATACGCCTTCTCGGTGAAGACGCCCATCGGGCGCTGCTCGATGCCCTCGAAATTCACGCCCTGCTCGGCCATCAGCCCACCACTTCGGCCTGATCGCCGTGACGCTCGAGCCACTCGCGCCGGTCCCCGGCGCGCTTCTTGGACAGCAGCATGTCCATGAGCCGCTCGGTCTGCTCCTTGGCCGGCAGCGTCAACTGCACGAGCCGGCGCGTACGCGGATCGATCGTGGTCTCGCGCAGTTGCTTCGGATTCATCTCCCCGAGCCCCTTGAAGCGCGTCACTACGGGCTTGAGCCGCGGGTTCTCGTCCATGAGCCGCGCCAGCAGCGACGCGCGTTCGGCATCATCCAGCGCGTAGAGCACCTGCTTGCCGGCGTCGATGCGGTAGAGCGGCGGCATCGCCACGTGCACGTGACCGCCGACCACGAGCGGGCGGAAATGGCGCAGGAACAAGGCGCACAACAAGGTCGCGATATGCTGGCCGTCGGAATCCGCGTCGGCCAGGATGCACACCTTGTGATAGCGCAGCGCCGTGAGGTCGGCCGAGGCCGGATCTACGCCCAATGCCACGCTGATGTCGTGCACTTCCTGCGAGGAGCCGATCTGTGCGGCATCGAGCTCCCAGGTATTCAGGATTTTGCCGCGCAAGGGCATGATCGCCTGAAAATCCTTGTCGCGCGCCTGCTTGGCCGAGCCGCCGGCTGAGTCGCCTTCGACCAGAAACAATTCCGAGCGCGCCGGATCCTGGCAGCTGCAATCGGCGAGCTTGCCTGGCAGCGCCGGACCGTTGACGGCTCGCTTGCGCACCACGCGTGCGGCTGCGCGCAAGCGCTCCTGCGCATTGTTGATCGCGAACTGCGCCACGCGCTCGCCCGCATCAGGATGCTGGTTGAGCCACAGCGCGGCGGCATCACGCGCGTGACTCTCGACCAATGCGGCGGCGTCGCGCGAGCTGAGCTTCTCCTTGGTCTGCCCGGCGAATTGCGGATCGCGCAGCTTGAGCGAGAGTACGAAGCAGACACGGTTCCAGACATCCTCGGCCGCGAGCTTCACGCCACGCGGCAGCAGGTTGCGAAACTCGCAGAACTCGCGCACCGCCTCGACCACTCCGGCACGCAAGCCGTTGACATGCGTGCCCCCGGCGCTGGTCGGAATCAGGTTCACGTAGCTCTCGGCAACCAGGTGCTCGGCATCGCTCGACCACAGCAGCGCCCAGTCGACCACGTCCTGCTCACTCGCACTGTGGCCCGTGATCGGCTCCGGCGGCAATCGTTCGGCCGCGCCCAGCTGCTCGATCAGGTAGGCGCCCAGATCCCCGGTGTAGAACCACTCGTCCTTCTCACCGCTGAGCTCATTGAAAAAGCTCACGCGCAGACCGGGGCACAAAACCGCCTTGGCCTTGAGCACGCGTTTGAGCTCCGGCACCGAGAAGCGATCGGTGTCGAAAAACTTCGGATCGGGCCAGAAGCGCACCGTGGTGCCGGTGTTGCGAGCCCCCACGGTACCGGTCGCCGTGAGCTTGGAGTGCACCCGACCTTCCCGAAAACCGATGTGGTACTCGCGGCCCCCGCGTCGGACCGAACATTCGAGCTGCCTGGACAGCGCGTTGACGATCGAGACCCCGACCCCGTGCAGACCGCCGGAGAATTTGTACGAGCCCTCGGTGAATTTGCCGCCTGCGTGCAGGCGCGTGAATATCAGCTCCACGCCGCTGACCTTCTCCTGCGGATGAATGTCGACCGGCATGCCGCGGCCATCGTCGACAATCTCGAGCGAGTTGTCCTTATACAGCGTGACGCGGATCGATTTGCAATAGCCGACGATCGCCTCATCGACGCTGTTGTCGATGACTTCGTGTGCGAGATGGTTCGGTCGCGTGGTATCGGTGTACATGCCTGGACGCCGGCGCACCGGGTCCAGACCACTTAAGACTTCGATATCGGAAGCGGTATACGATTCAGCCAAGAATCACCACAGGCCGACACGCTGCTCGGGCGGCAGGAACATCTTATCGCCCGACTTGACGCCGAATGCTTCGTAGAATCCTGGCTGGTTCTGTTCCGGCACCATGCCGCGGTACTGCATCGGTGAGTGCGGATCGGACTTGATGAGCCGGATGGCCTCGTTATCGCGCGTCTTGCCGCGCCAGACCTGCGCGAAGCCCATGTAAAAGCGCTGCGCGCCGGTTAGGCCATCGATCACGGGGGCTTCATGACCGCCGAGCGAGATCTGGTAGGCCTTGTAGGCGATCGCGAGGCCTGAATTATCGGCGATGTTCTCCCCGAGCGTCAGCTCGCCGTTGATCGGGTAGCCCGCCACCGGCGAGTACGCCGCGTACTGCGCGACCAGTGCGCTCGTCCTGGCCTTGAACTGCTCCAGATCCGCCGACGTGAACCAGCCCGGGGCGTCGAGCAGGTTACCGTGACCGTCGTACTGGCTGCCCTGATCATCAAAGCCGTGACTGATCTCGTGGCCGATGACCGCGCCGATGGCGCCGTAATTGACCGCATCGTCCGCGTTCGCGTTGAAGAACGGCGGCTGCAGGATCGCGGCTGGAAATACGATTTCGTTGCGCTCGGGGTTGTAGTAGGCATTGACAGTCTGCGGCGTCATGTCCCATTCGGTCAGATCAATCGGCTTGCCGAGTTTGTTGAGATTGCGCTGGTACTCGAACTCATCGGCGCGAATCAGGTTACCCACCAGCTCGCCCTTGACGATTTGCAGCGCACTGTAGTCGCGCCACTTCACCGGATAGCCGATCTTAGTGGTGAACAGCGCGAGCTTCTCCTGCGCCTTCAGCCGCGTCTGCGGCCCCATCCAGGCCAGCGTGCCCAAATCGGCCCGATAGGCCGCGAGCAGGTTCTGCACCAATTGCTCGACGCGCGCCTTGGCTTGCGGCGGAAAATAGCGCGCGACATAGAGCCGGCCCACGGCCTCACCCATGGCGCCGTCCACCGTGCCTACGCCGCGCTTCCAGCGCGGCTGATCCTGCGCGATGCCGCGCAGCGCCGTGCCATAGAACGCGAAATTCTCCTCGACAAAGCCCTTATTCAAATAGGGCGCGAATGCGCTGAGCAGGTGCCAGCGAAAATAGCTCTTCCAGACTGACAACGGCGTCGATTGCAGGACCGTATTGAAGCCGCTGAGGTAGCTGGGCTGGCTGATGATCAGATAATCGGTGCGGCCCAGTACCCCGGACTCATGCAGATAGGCGTTCCAGTCATAGCCGGGCGCGAGCGGCGCGAGCTCGCGCAAGCCGTACTTGTTGTAGACCTTCACCGGATCGCGGTTCGCGACGCGCGTCCACTGCACCTTCGCCAATGCGGTCTCGAGCGCGATGATGCGCTCGGCCTCCTGACGCGCCGCCGGCCCATCGCCGGCCAGAGTCAGCATGCGCACGATATGCTCGCCGTATTGCGTGCGTATCTGCTTGAGGCGCTCGTCGTCCTGCAGATAGTAATCGCGGTCCGGCAATCCCAGACCGGCCTGCACCAGGTCGAACACGTAGCGGCTGGAGTCCTTGGCGTCCTGATGCACCTCAGGCTCGTAGGGCGCGTCCGCGCCGATGCGGTTGAAGTGCGCAATCAGGGCGGGAATCTGCGATTTATCACGCAGGGCCGCGACGCGTGCGAATTCGGCTTTGAGCGGCTTGAGAGCGAGCTGCTCGAGCAGTGCCTCGTCCATGAAATCGCCATACAGGTCGGCGATCTTGCGCTGGTCCGGGTCAGTGGCGTCGACGGAGTGCTGCAATGCCTCGATGACGACGCGCTGCTGATCGAGTGAGTCATCGCGCAGTTGGTCGAAGGCGCCAAAGCGCGCCTTATCGGCCGGAATCTCGTTATTCGCGAGCCACTTGCCATTGACGTACTGGTAGAAGTCGTCCTGCGGCCGCACGCTCTGATCGATGTATTGCAGATCGATACCGGATTGCAGCGGCACCGGCGCGGGCTCATCCGCCGCCGCGCGCACGTCACCGGTGCCGGCGATGGCGCCCAGCAACGCTGCGCCGCCGATTACCCAGGCTGTTTGCTTCATCTTGCTACTCCGTTGGCGATCAAGCAGGGACACAGGCTAGTCGCGAAAGTTCTCGAACTGCAATGGTAATTCGATTTCCGCCTTGCGTAGCAAAGCGATCGCGGCCTGCAGCTCATCGCGCTTCTTGGCGCTGACGCGCAGCTTGTCGCCCTGGATCTGCGCGTCGAGCTTGAGCTTGGCGTCCTTGAGTCGGGTCACAATCTTTTTGGCCTGCGTCTGCTCGATGCCCTGTCTGACCGTAAGCTGGCGACGGGCACCGGCGAGATTGACCTCGACCGGCCCGAGCTCCAGACAGCGCGGATCGATGGCGCGCGCGGCCAGGCGCAAGCGCAGAATCTCGAGCAGCTGATCGAGCACATATTCACTCGGTGCGAACTGCGTGACGATGAAACCCTCGAGCTCGAAGCGCGCGTTGGTGCCGCGCAGATCGTAGCGCCGCTCGAGCTCGCGCCCGGCTTGATCGACCGCGTTGGTCAGCTCGTGCAGGTCGACCCTGGAGACGATGTCAAAGGCGGGCATGGGCGTTTAATCAAAATCCGCCAGCAGCGCGCCGCGCAGCGGCTCGGGCAACGGCTCCACGCTATAGCGGTAGGCGGGCAGATCCACGCCCGCGCCCAGCGCCGCGCCCGCCTTGAGGCTCGCGATCATCGCTGCCGAGAACTCAAAGCGCAGAAAATGCACGGCCGAGGTCTTGACGTCATTCTCGCGCGGCAGATCCTCATCGGGGATTGCGGAGACGCGCTCGCAGCCCTGCACCTGCATCCAGCAATGCCGCTCGAAGCCGCGCAATGCCACCAATTGCCGGCCGCGCTCCTGCGCGTCCGTGTACTCGATCAGCAGCGTGACCTTCAGATTGCTGCCATCCGGGATCAGCGGATTGTAGGCGCCGAGCTCCTCGGCAATGCCATCGGGCTCGAAGATGCGCTCGGTACGCAGCATCTCCTGCACCTGGTAATACACGGTCAAGCGGTCCTCGAAGTTCCAGGTGCAGTGCGCACCCACGCTGAGCTGGCGCGTACGGCGATACTGGATCATGCGGGCCCGCAATGCCGGCCGCTCGCGCGCGTACTGCTCGAGCGACATGAGGTCCGAGGCGGCCAGTGGCTGCACGGTCAGATGCCGTAGGCGATGCGCAGGAGCTTGAGCGGATGCGTTGGCTCACGCGCCTCTTTCAGGCCGCTGGCGATCTGCTCCCCGGCCATCGGACAGTCGCTCGAGTAATAATCCGCGCCTGAGGCGGCAACGCGCTCGAACACCGGCCGGCCGATTTTCATCGAGGCATCGCGAAACTCGCGCTTGACGCCATACGTGCCATTGTGTCCGGAACAGCGCTCGATCACCTCAACGGTGGTGTCGGGCACGAGCCGCAGCACATCGCGGGTTTTGAGGCCGATATTCTGCACCCGCAGATGACATGGCACGTGATAGCTGATCTTGCCCAGCTGGCCGCTGAAATCGGTGCGCAGCAGGCCCGCTTTGTGCCGCAGCAACAGATATTCGAACGGATCGAATACGCGTGCGGCGACGCGCTGGACGGCAGGCTCATCGGCGAACATCAGGCGCAACTCCTGCTTGAACATCAGCACGCATGAGGGGATCGGCGCGACCACGTCATAGCCGGCGCCGATCAGACGGTCCAGCTGCGGGACGTTGACCTGCTTGAAGCGCTCCACGGCCTTCAGATCGCCGAGCTCGAGCTTGGGCATGCCGCAGCAGCGCTCCTGCTGCGCGAGCACCACGGCTATACCGTTGTGTTCGAACACCGCCGCCAGATCCATCGCCAGCTCTGGGGCATTGCGATTGCCGTAGCAGGTCGTGAACAGCACCACCTGCCCGCGTGTCTCGGGAGTGCTGCGCACCGGCAGATCGGTGCGCAGCTTGCCGCGCAGGCGCGAGCGCGCGCTGCGCGAGTAAAACTTCGGCAATGGCGCGCGCGCATCCACGCCGAGGGTCTTGTCCAGCACTTTGCGCATCGTGGCGTTGCGATTGGCCGCATTGACGATCTCGCAGACCACGGGACTGCCGGCGATGCGGCCGACCGCATCGGTCGCGCTCAGTACGCGCTCGCGCAGCCCGAGGCCTCGCTTGCGCGCACCGACCGCCTTGGCACGCAGCATCAGATGGGGAAAATCGACGTTCCAGGGGTGCGGGGGCACATAGGGGCACTTGGTCATGAAGCACATGTCGCACAGGTAGCAATGCTCCACGACCTTGGCGTAGACCGACTTATCGACGCTGTCGAGCTCCATCGTCGGGGAGGCATCGATCGCCTCGAACAACGTCGGGAAGGCCTGGCACAGGCTGAAGCAGCGCCGACAGCCGTGGCAGATATCGAAGATGCGGTGCAGCTCGTGCTCGAGCGCCGCCTGATCGTAGAAGCCCGGATCGCGCCAGTTCAGCGGCTGGCGCAATGGGGCGGCCACACTGCCCTCCCGGCCCGCGCCCCCGACGTCGGCGACCATAGCCTTACGTCCTGGCGTCGATGCCGCAATTACAGGCTGTCGAGGGCCTTCTGGAAGCGGTTCGCGTGTGAGCGCTCGGCCTTGGCGAGGGTCTCGAACCAGTCGGCGATCTCACTGAAGCCCTCTTCGCGCGCCTGCTTGGCCATGCCCGGGTACATGTCTGAGTACTCGTGGGTCTCCCCGGCGATGGCCGCCTTCAGATTGAGCTTGGTCTCGCCGATCGGCAGGCCCGTGGCCGGATCACCCACCTGCTCCAGATACTCCAGATGCCCGTGCGCGTGGCCCGTCTCGCCTTCGGCCGTCGAGCGAAATACCGCCGAGACATCGTTGAAGCCTTCAACGTCGGCCTTGGCCGCGAAATACAGGTAGCGACGATTCGCCTGCGATTCGCCCGCGAAGGCGTCCTTGAGGTTCTTCTCGGTTTTGGTCCCATTGAGTTTCATGGAAAGCTCCTCCTGCTGTTCTGGATGATTTAGACTTATTCTAATGCATCGGAACCCGAGCGCAATGCCTGGTCTCCAATCAGGTCGGATTATTTAGCGACTATGCTAGGTTCTAGTCATGGCACCCAAGGCAGCAACCCCGGCCGCAGCGCCCAGCGCGGCGCCAGCCTTTGAGCATTCCCTCGCCCAGCTCGAGGCGCTGGTTACCCGGCTCGAATCGGGCGATTTGCCGCTCGAGCAGGCCCTCGAGTGCTTTGAGCAGGGCGTGCGCCTTACGCGCGAGTGCCAGAGCGCGCTCAGTGCTGCCCAACAAAAAGTGCAACTGCTGCGCCAGCGCGGGGAAAACAGCGTCATCGAGGAGTTCGACACTGCGGCCGGCGAGGACCTGGGCGGGGCTGCAGAATAGCGATGCTGCGCCGCCACCGGCGGCCGGCTCGCCGCGTTCGCGGACCGTGTAGACTATCCTGCAGCATGTCAGAGACTACCCCTACGTACCCGCTGCTGGGTGCGATCGAGTCCCCGGCAGACCTGCGCGCCCTACCCGTCGGGGATCTGCCCTTGCTGGCCGCCGAGCTCAGGGAGTTCCTGGTGCAGACCGTGAGCACCCGAGGTGGTCACTTTGCCGCCGGGCTGGGCACGGTCGAACTCACGATCGCGCTGCACTACGTTTTCAATACTCCCGAGGATCGCCTGGTCTGGGACGTCGGGCATCAAGCCTACCCGCACAAGGTGCTCACTGGCAGGCGCGATCAGCTCTATACGATCAAGCAGCGCGATGGGCTCGCACCGTTCCCGACTCGCAGCGAGAGTCCCTACGATGCCTTCGGGGTCGGACATTCGAGCACCTCGGTCAGCGCCGCGCTCGGCATGGCGATCGCTGCGGCGCGTCAAGGCACGGATCGCCGCGCGGTCGCGATTATTGGCGATGGCGCCATGAGCGCCGGTATCGCCTTTGAGGCGCTGAACCACGCCGGCAGCCTGCCGCTTGATCTGCTCGTGGTCCTCAACGACAACGACATGTCGATCTCCGAGAACGTCGGCGCCTTGTCGAACTACCTCGCGCGCGTGATTTCGGGCCGCCTGTATACGCAGTTGCGCGAGGGGGGCAAGAAGGCGCTGCAGCAGATGCCCACGATGCGCAGGCTCGCGCGCCGCTCCGAAGAGCACGTCAAGGGTATGGTGCTGCCGGGCACGCTGTTCGAGGAGATGGGTTTCAACTACGTCGGACCCATCGACGGCCATGATCTGAAGGCGCTATTGCGCGTCTTGCGCGTATTGCGTTTCGCGCGCGGACCGCAGCTGCTGCATGTCGTGACGCGCAAGGGCAAGGGCTATGGGCCCGCCGAGGCCGACCCGATCACCTGGCACGGCCCCGGACCATTCGATCCAGCCAGCGGCACGATCCTCAAGGAGAAGCCCGGCACACCGAGCTTCTCGGCCATTTTTGGTCAGTGGCTGTGCGACATCGCCGAGGCGGACCCGCGCATCGTCGGTATCACGCCGGCAATGCGCGAAGGCTCGGGCCTGGTGCAGTTCTCGCGTCGCTTTCCGGAGCGCTACTTCGACGTGGCCATCGCCGAGCAGCATGCGGTGACCTTTGCCGCGGGCCTCGCCGCCGATGGTCTCAAACCCGTGGTCGCGATTTACTCCACTTTCCTGCAGCGCGCTTACGACCAGCTGATTCATGATGTGGCCTTGCAGAACCTGCCCGTGGTATTCGCCATCGATAGAGCGGGCCTGGTCGGCAGCGACGGCGCAACGCACCAGGGCAACTACGATCTGACTTACCTGCGCTGCATCCCCAACATGGTCGTGATGGCGCCCTCGGATGAGAATGAGTGCCGTCAGATGCTCTACACGGCCACGCAGCTGGATGGGCCGGCAGCCGTGCGCTATCCGCGCGGTAGCGGACCCGGGGTCCCGGTGCAGCAGGCCATGAGCGCGCTGGAGATCGGCCGCGCCGAGTATCGCCGCCAGGGCAGCAGCGGGCTCGCCCTGCTGGCCTTTGGCACGATGCTGGCCCCGGCACTGCAGCTGGGCGAGCGCCTGAATGCGACCGTGGTGAACATGCGCTTCGTCAAGCCGCTCGATCTGGCGCTCTTGCGCGAGGTAGCCGCCAATCACGTGGCGATCGTGACGCTTGAGGAGAACGTCGTCGCCGGCGGGGCGGGCAGCGGCTGCGCCGAGGCACTGGATGCCGAGGGCCTGAGCATGCCGTGGCTGCACATCGGCATCCCGGATCGCTGCATCGAGCACGGTAGTCGCCAGGATTGCCTGGAGGCCGCCGGGCTGGACGCCGCGGCCATCGCGACGACGATCGAGCGCTGGCGCGCACTGGTGCCAGCCTTGAAGTTGCCCCGTGCCGCCACCAAGCTCACTGCAGCGGGTGGCACAGGTACCCTTTGATACGGATCGAAACACCATGAGCAGCGTTCTTCAGCCACGAGCGGCAAAGGTGATTTCCGTCGAGGACGTGCAGTCCCGCGCGGACACTCGCCAGATTGCGATCGATCGGGTCGGCATCAAAGAAATTCGCCATCCGGTCAGGGTCAAGGATCGCTCGGCCGGCGAGCAGCACACCGTGGCTACCTTCAACATGTACGTCGACCTGCCGCACAATTTCAAGGGCACGCACATGTCGCGCTTCGTCGAGATCCTGCATAACGAGCGCGAGATCTCGGTCGACTCTTTCCGGGCCATGCTGACCGATATGACCGCGCGGCTGGACGCCCAGGCCGGGCATATCGAGATGACGTTTCCTTATTTCGTGATGAAGCGCGCGCCGGTCTCCGGCGTGGAGAGCTTCATGGATTACCAGGCCTCACTGATCGGCGAGGTGCGCGACGGCGAGGCCTGCACGTGGATCAAGGTCGTGGTGCCGGTCACGAGCCTGTGTCCGTGCTCCAAGCGCATCTCCGATCGTGGTGCTCACAACCAGCGCTCGCACGTGACGATCAAGGCACGACTGCGCGAGCATATGTGGATCGAGGAGCTCATCGACCTCGCCGAGAGCGAGGCCTCCTGCGAGCTGTGGGGTATTCTCAAGCGGCCCGATGAGAAGTATGTCACCGAGCACGCCTACGACAATCCGAAATTCGTCGAGGACATGGTGCGCGACGTCGCCGTGCGGCTCAACGACGATGCGCGCATTTCCGCCTACGTCGTCGAGAGCGAGAACTTCGAATCAATTCACAATCATTCCGCCTACGCACTGATCGAGCGCGACAAGGACCTGGATGCACCGGCCGCATGCGCGCCGGGCCTCGACGAGCAGATCTAAGCCGGTCGCATATCCGTCTGCAATCGGGCAATCAACGCTCGCAGGAATACGCGGTTGAATCGCAGCTGACAGGAAACCGAGACCTGTTCGAGTAGCGTGGAGCTCACCTTCATTACCGTCACAGCATCGGCGGCGCGGATGGTCGCGGTGCGCTTGGCGCCCTGCACGTAGCTGGTCTCGCCGAAGCACTCGCCGGTCGAGAGTATGCCGATCGCGTCCCCATTGCGCTCGACCGCGCAGTTGCCCGCGACGATGATATAGAAGCGATCGTCCATTTCCCCTTCCTTCACGATCTCATCGCCACTGGCATAGTCCTGCCAGGCGCTCGCGCGCATGACCTCCCAGATCTCGGCGTGCGAAAAATCGTGAAAGAACTTGAGGCGCCGCAATAGTGCGAACTGCTCCTGCTGCTCCATGCGCGCGTATTTCTGGCGCAGCTT
>JBEKWD010000043.1:0-10760 GCA_049513435.1 Steroidobacteraceae bacterium
TGGCGCTGACCGCGCTCAAAGCTCGTAGTCCAGGCTCAACGGCGCGTGATCCGAGAAGCGCTGATCCTTATAAATGTGTGCCCGCCGTACCGTGCCGGCGAGCCCAGGACTGAGTACCTGGTAATCAATGCGCCAGCCGACATTCTTCGCCCACGCCTGGCCGCGGTTGGACCACCAGGTATAGTGATCGGGTTCCGGCACGAGCGAGCGGAAGCCATCGATATAGCCGACTTTGTCGAACAGGCGATCCAGCCAGGCGCGCTCCTCGGGCAGAAAGCCAGAATTCTTCTGGTTCGATTTCCAGTTTCTCAGATCGATCGGCCGATGAGCGATATTCCAATCACCGCACAGGATGTATTCGCGGCGCGCGCGCCTGAGCTTGATCAGGTAGGGCATGAACGCCTCGAGAAAGCGGAATTTCGAGGCCTGGCGCGCCTCGCCGGCCGAACCCGACGGCAGATACAGCGAGACCACCGATACGGGTCCGAACTGCAGCTCCAGATAGCGGCCCTCGCGATCGAACTCCTCGACCCCGAAGCCGCGGCGCACCCGATCCGGCTCCCGACGCGAATAGACTGCGACCCCGGCGTAGCCCGCTCGCTCGGCGGCGTAGCAGTGATGCCGGAAGCCCTGCACTACGCAGGCGTGGTCGACCAGATGGTGCTCGAAGGCACGCGTTTCCTGCAGGCAGATCACGTCCGCATTCTGCTGCCCGAGCCACGCAAACAGCCCGCGCCGCGAGGCCGAGCGAACGCCGTTGACGTTGAGCGTGATGACCCGCATGTTGCAATGATAACCTGCCGTTTTGGCTCGGAGGGCCTGCGGCGTGCGTGACTATGCGTGACTACCAGCGTCGATTCGTCAAGCTCGCATTGGCGCGCCGCGCACTGCGCTTTGGCGAATTCACGCTCAAGTCCGGACGCGTGAGCCCTTATTTCTTCAATGCCGGGCTGTTCAATGACGGCGAGTCGATCGCGGCGCTGGGCCGCTGTTACGCGGCCGCCTTGCTGCACGCCTCGCTGGGCTTCGACATGCTCTTCGGGCCTGCGTACAAGGGTATCCCGCTGGTCGCGGCCGCCGCGATCGCGCTGGCGGAACGGCATCATCGCAATGTGCCCTGGGCCTACAACCGCAAGGAGGCCAAGGATCATGGCGATGGCGGCGTGCTGGTCGGCAGCCCGCTCAAGGGTCGCGTCGTGATCATCGATGACGTGATCACGGCCGGCACCGCGATACGCCAGTCCATCGAGCTGATCCGTCGCGATGGGGCCGAGCCGGTTGCGGTCGCCCTCGCACTCGATCGCCAGGAGCGCGGCCTGTCCGAGCGCTCGGCCGTGCAGGAACTGGAAGCGCATTATGGCTTGCGCTGCGTCACCATCCTGACACTTACCGAGCTGATCGCCGCCCTGACCGCTTCGCGGCTGGGCGCCGCGCTCGCGCCCAGCGCCGAGCAGCTCGCGGCGCTGCGTGCCTATCGTCTCAAGTACGGCGTCGCCGGCGCCGGCACCCACGGCCGCGCCTGATGCTTGCAGCCGTGCGCCGGGCGTGGACAATGGGAGCGCGGGACATAACCACCATGCATGATCGGCGCTATCGCTTGGGAATGGCCTTAGGGTTTGCGGCTGCGCTCATTGGCGCGCCGGGTGCTGCCCGCGTCGCAGCCGCGGCCGATAGCCCCTCCACGAGCGGCTCGAGCCCGGTCTACCGCTGGGTCGATGAGAAGGGCGTCGTTCATTACGGCGACAGCGTCCCCTCGCAGTATTCGCAGGCCGAGCGCTCGGTGCTCAATGGCCAGGGCGTCGAGGTCGGTCACGTCGAGGGCGGCAAGAATGCAGCCCAGCAAGCCGAGCAGGCGCGGGCCGACGACATAGCCCGCCAGCGCGCGCAGCATGATCAGTTCCTGCTCTCGACCTACGTGTCGACCAAGGACATCGAGCAGTTGCGCGATGAGCGGCTCGGGCAACTGGATGCTCAGATCAGCGCCGCGACCGCCTATATCGAGACGCTACACGCACGCCTGACCGCGCTGGAGGTGCGGGCGATGGAGTTCAAGCCCTACAGCAGCGATGTGAGCGCATCGCGCATGCCGGATGATCTGGCCGAAGATCTCGTACACACGGCCAATGAGGCGCGCGGCCAGCGCGTGGCGCTCGAGGCCAAGCGACGCGAACAGATCGACACGCGCGCCGCATTTGAGGGCGATATTCAGCGCTACCGCGAGCTGACGGCCCGACCCCACGGTTGAACTCAGGCCGCGAGGACGCCGTGAAACAGCAACGGGGCGCGCCAGTCGTCGCCTTCGCGCTTACGCTGGCTGTGCTGATCGGCGGCGGCGCACTCGGTTACCTGAACGCCCGGCGTCTGATCGCTAACGACCGGACGGTCGCGCACACCGACGATGCCATCGTGGAGCTCGCGCTGGTGCTGTCCACCCTGCAGGACGCCGAAACCGGACAGCGCGGCTACCTCTTGACCCAAAACGAGGATTACCTGCGGCCCTATAAGGATGCGACTACCCGGCTGCCGCAGGAAATGGGGCGCATCAGGAGCTTGCTTTCAGATGCGGCGCAGCAGGCGCGGCTTGCCGTCCTCGAGGAGGACGCCGCACTCAAGCTGGGTGAGCTCGCACGCACCATCGCTCTGGATAAGGCCGGCGATCGCACTGGAGCCCTCGCGCTTGTGCGCAGCAACAGCGGCAAAAGCTACATGGATCAGGCGCGCGCGCAGATTGCCGCGATGCAAACAGCGGAATACGGAAAGCTGAACCGGATCGCGACCGAGTCTGAGCGCAGCGCCCGCACCACCATCCTCTCGATCCTACTGGCCGCTTTGATCGGCAGTGTGCTACTCGTGACGGTCTTCTCTCTGACCCGGCGCAACATGCGCCTGCGCCAGCGGGCGGCTGATCAGCTCGCGGCCGAGCGTGAACGGCTGCGCGTGACTCTGGCCAGCATTGGAGATGCGGTACTCACGACCGACGGCCAGGGTCGCATCACGTTCGGCAACCCGGTGGCCGAATCACTGACGGGCTGGTCGCAACCGGAAATGCTCGGTCAGCCTCTGGAGAGCGTCGTTCAAATCGTGAACGAGCACACGCGCGCGAAGGCTGAGAATCCGGTCGAGCGCTCGCTGCGAGAAGGCGCCATCGTGGGACTCGCCAATCACACGCTGCTCATTCGCAAAGATGGCAGTGAATGCCCCATCGATGACAGTGCCGCGCCGATTCTGGATGCGCACGCCGCCATCGTCGGCTGCGTGATGGTGTTCAGAGACATCACGCAGCGCAAGCGCATCGAGCAGCAGATGCAGCAGATCATGACCGAGCTCAAGGAAGGCGATCGGCGCAAGGACGAGTTCCTGGCACTGCTCGGCCACGAATTGCGTGGACCGCTGGCGCCGCTGCGCAATGGACTGGAATTGTTGAAGCGCGCGGATGGCAACGACATGCTGCTGCGACAGGTGCGTGACTCGATGCAGCGCCAGCTCGAGCAGCTCGTGCGGCTGGTCAATGATCTGATCGATATCAACCGCATCGCGCGCAATATGATCGACCTGCGCAGCGAGCCGGTCCAGCTCGCAGCGATCATTCAGCAGTCCGTCGAAGCCTGCCGGCCGCTGGCCGAATCGCGTCGCCAGCAGGTCAGTGTGTTGCTGCCTCCTGAGCCCATAGACGTGCAAGCCGATGCGGCACGCCTGGCGCAGGTGTTCGGCAATATCCTGCATAACGCCTGCAAGTACACCGAGCCGGGCGGGCGCATTGAGGTCAGCGCCGCGCTCGTGGGCGATGAAGCGGTCGTGCAGTTCAAAGACAGCGGGGTGGGCATCCCGTCCGACAGGCTCGACAGCATTTTCGAGATGTTCACGCAGGTAGACCGAAACCTTGAGAATACTCAAGGCGGACTGGGTATCGGCCTCTCACTGGTGAAGCGTCTGGTTGAAATGCATGGCGGGTCGGTCGAGGCGTTCAGCGAAGGCCCCGGCCGCGGCAGTGAGTTCGTGATTCGGTTGCCGGTTGCGCAGCATAAGGCCCGCGTCGAGCCGACAATTCAGCCCGCTGCGGAGCCGGAGCCGATACTGCCGCGGCGCCGCGTTCTGATCGTCGATGACGACGTCGACTCGGCAGCCTCGCTCGCGATGCTGTTGCAGGTTTCCGGCCAGGAAACCCACAAGGCGCACGACGGCTTGGAGGCGCTCGAGGCGGCCGAGCGCCTGCAGCCCGACGTGATTCTGCTCGACGTCGGACTGCCGAAGCTCAACGGCTACGAAGTATGCCGGCAGCTGCGCCAGCAACCGTGGGGCAAGCGTGTCGTGATCGTCGCGGTAACGGGCTGGGGACAGGACGAAGACCGGGAGAAATCGATGGAGGCCGGCTTCGATGCGCACATGGTCAAACCGCCTGATTACGCAGCCCTGATGCGCTTGCTAGCCTCGAGCGCCGAATGCTAATGCCGCCCGCTGTGCCCGAAACCGGCCTCGCCACGCGCGCTGGTATCGAAGTCGGCGACCCATTCGAGCGCGACTTGCACCACGGGCACGACGATCAGCTGAGCGATGCGCTCACCCGGAGCGATCTCGTAGTCCGTATCGCCGCGGTTCCAGCAGGAAATCATCAGCGGGCCCTGATAGTCCGAGTCGATGAGCCCAACCAGGTTCCCGAGCACCACCCCGTGCTTATGGCCGAGACCTGAGCGCGGCAGAATCAGCGCGGCCAGTGCCGGGTCCTCCAGATAGATCGACAGGCCGGTCGGAATCAGCTCGGCCTGCCGCGGTGCCAGGCGCACGGGCGCATCGATGCATGCTCGCAGATCAAGCCCGGCGCTGCCCTCGGTCGCGTAATGCGGCAACGGAAACTCACGGCCGACGCGCGCGTCCAGAATCCGGATCTTGAGCTTGCGGCGAGCGCCCTCGTGCATCAGGAACCAGTTTGTGTCGAGCGCAAAGGCGCGCCAGCCAATGTGGCGGCCGATGCGCGCGCGCGCTCGAGTTCAAGCTGTTCGCCATAGCGCTCGATGATCAGCGCCGTGAGTGCGTGCGCGAGCTCTTGCTTGCTCGCCGAGGGCAGCTCGATGCGCCCGCCGCGCCACAGCACCAGCAACGCGTTCTCATCCGAGTCAAAGGCCTTGTCGGGGCCGACTTCATTGGCTGCAACCAGATCGAGATTCTTGGCCAGTAATTTTGCGCGCGCGTGCTGCTCGACGGCATGAGTCTCGGCGGCGAAGCCAACCACGAACGGCCGCGGCGTGCTGGCACTGACCTGCGCGAGGATATCGACCGTACGCGTGAGCTCCAGTTCCATCGTCTCGCTGGTCTTCTTGATTTTCTGCTCGCTGTAGCAGATCGGCCGATAGTCGGCCACGGCCGCGGTGCCAACGAAGATCGCGGTGCCGGGCAGCTCGCGCTGTACGCTCGCGTACATCTGCTCGCAGCTCTCGACGTCGATGCGCCGCACTCCGGGTGGCGTCGCCAGTGCAACCGGCCCGCTGACGAGCACGACTTCGGCGCCGGCCTCCTGCATCGTCTGCGCGATCGCGAAGCCCATTTTGCCGGAGCTGCGATTGCTCACGAAGCGTACCGGATCGATGCACTCGCGGGTCGGTCCGGCCGTGATGAGCACGCGACGGCCGTGCAGCACTCCACCCTGACTTAGCAACGGACTGATCAGCCCGAGCAGTTCGAGCGGCTCGAGCATGCGGCCCGGACCGTTCTCGCCGCAGGCCTGATTGCCGACGCCCGGACCGAGCACACGCACGCCGCGCTGCTGCAACAGGTCGAGGTTGGCCTGGGTCGCGGCATTGCGCCACATCAGTTGATTCATGGCAGGGGCGACCGCGATCGGCGCGGCACTCGCCAGTGCCAGCGTGCTCAGCAGATCGTCGGCCAGTCCATGTGCGAGCCGCGCGAGAAAATCAGCGCTCGCGGGCGCAATGAGCAGCAGCTGCGCCCAGCGCGCGAGCTCGATGTGCCCCATGGCGGCTTCCGCTGTCGGATCCAACAGAGTGCTGCGCACCGGGCGTCCCGATAGGGCCTGAAATGTCATCGGCGTGACAAATTTGCGCGCAGCGGCCGTCATGACCACCTGCACCTCGGCGCCATGTTCGATGAGGCGGCGCACCAGATCCGCGCTCTTGTAGGCCGCGATACCGCCGGTGACGCCGAGCAGAATGCGTTTACCCTTCATGGCTCAATTATCGGACTTTTACCCCATGTTCGCTCGATATGAGGATCGCACGAGGCAGTCATGTGACCTCAGACTTGGCGCACAGTTTCAAGACCAGACGAGCGCGAGCGCATGGCTATCAAGGATACAAGGCAACGCCGATGAGCGCGCAGCTTTCCCTGCCGCTGGCGGTATCAGGAAACTTGGTCGCGCGGCCTTCGCCGCCGCCACGGCTCTACGTCCGGGGCGAGCTCAATGACTTGCGCCCGGCAACAGCCGCGGAGATCATCGCTGCCGCGCGCCGCGCCATGACACGTCGTGTTCGACGCGGAACCGCCATGGACTCCCCGAGCGCCGTGCGAGAATTCCTCGCGCTCAAACTGGGCACTCTTGAGCATGAGTTATTTGCGGTGCTGTTGCTTGATAATCGCCATCGACTCATTGATTACATCGAGCTCTTCCGCGGCACGATTGACGGCGCGAGCGTGCACCCTCGGGAAGTGGTGAAGCTGGCGCTCGCCCGCAATGCCGCGGCCCTGGTGCTGGCGCACCCGCATCCTTCCGGGACTGCCGAGCCGAGCCACGCGGATGAGTTGATCACGCGACGGCTGCGCGAGGCCCTCGCACTGGTCGATATCCGCGTGCTGGACCACATCATCATCGCCGGTGGCGAAGCCATGTCATTTGCCGAGCGCGGACTGATTTAGCCAGAAACCCTGACGATCGCTGCAACGATTTGGCAAGCTAGCGTCCATGCACCGACGTCCCGACGCGCGAGCCATCCTGCTGGGTTTCGCCGCTGTCTACATCATCTGGGGTACGACTTTCCTCGGTATCGCGCTCACGATCCGCAGCATTCCGCCCTTCTTCGCTGGCGGCATTCGCTTTCTGGCGGCGGGCGCGATCGCCTACATCTATCTGCGTGCGCGCGAGCGGCACCCCTTCGCGGGTCTGGACATCGGCGGCACCATCCTGTGCGGCCTATTGCTCAGCGGCGCCGGCAACGGCTTCATCATCTGGGCACAGCAGGGTGTGCCTTCGGGCATCGCCGCACTGTTCGTCGGCAGCATTCCGGTGATCGTGCTGTTGCTCGACTGGATGTTCTTCAGCCATCGTGCGCCGACGCCGGCCGCCGCAGTGGGGCTCGCGCTCGGAATCAGCGGCCTCGTGGTGCTCGCTTTCCACACCCAATCGCTCTCGGGCCACGTGCGGCCCATACAGATCTGGGCGGTGCTGCTCGCCGCGTTTGCCTGGAGCCTCGGCACCCTGCTGCAGCGCCGTTACACCGGAGCCGATCGCGTCATGAATTTCACCTGTCTGCAGATGCTGGTCGGCGGTGCGTTCCAGATGCTCATGGGCTTTGTGGACCGCGAGGGCCCCGGGTTCTCGTTGAGCCAAATCACGCTGCAATCCGCTCTTGCGTTGCTGTATCTGATCGTCTTCGGTAGCCTGATTGCGGCCAATTGCTATACCTTCATCGTGGCGCATGTCGGCGCGGCCCGGGTCAGCACCTACGCGCTCGTCAATCCGCTGATCGCCTTGACGCTCGGTGCGCTCGTGTTAGGGGAAAAGATCACGCCTCCGACCTTGCTCGCGGCCGGCCTGGTGCTGCTCGGCGTCGCTCTGGTGCTCTGGCAAGGACGGCGCAGGGCGCCTGATGAGCCGGCCGGGCAGCCTTCGCTTGCTGTCAGCCCCCGCCGGCTGGTATAAAGCGACCCTTTCGTCAGGAACCACCCCATGTCCCGGGTCTGTCAGCTCACGGGCAAGCGCCCCGCCAGCGGTAATACCGTCTCGCATGCGAACAATCGCACGCGCCGGCGTTTTTTGCCCAATCTGCACACGCAGCGCTTCTGGCTCGAGGGCGAGGGGCGCTGGGTCACGTTGCGCGTCTCGACCAACGCGATGCGCACGATCGAGAAGAACGGCCTGGAATCGGTGCTGGCCGGGATGCGCAAACGCGGCATCAAGGTCTGAGGATCTGACGGGGACTGACCATGCGCGAGAAAGTCAAACTGCTCTCTTCGGCCGGCACGGGTCATTTCTATGTCGCCATGAAGAACAAGCGCCTGCATCCGGACAAGATGGAAGTGCGCAAGTTCGACCCGGTCGCGCGCAAGCACGTCGCCTACAAGGAAACCAAGATCAAATAGTCACGGTGGCTGCGTGCCTGAGTTGCCCGAGGTCGAGACCACGCGCCGCGGCATCGAGCGCGCCCTGCAGGGCCATCGCATTACGGCGCTGCGCGTCTACGAGCCTCGCCTGCGCTGGCCCATCGAGGCGCAGATGCCCGCGCAGCTCGCGGGCCAACGGGTGCTGGCCATCGGCCGGCGCGCCAAATACCTGCTGCTGACACTCGAGCGCGGCAGCCTGATCCTGCACCTGGGTATGTCCGGCAGCCTGCGCTTGCTGCCCATCGATGCGCCGCGCCTCAAGCACGACCAGTTCGACCTCACACTCGAGCCCGCGCTGAACCTGCGCTTCAACGATCCACGCCGCTTCGGCAGCCTGCACTACACGAGTGAGGATCCCGCGCAGCATCGGCTGCTGCGCTCGCTGGCACCCGAGCCATTCGATGAGGCCTTCTGTGCTGCCTATCTATGGCGCATCACGCGCGCGCGACGGGCCGCGATAAAACAGATATTGATGAACGGGCGGCTCGTCACCGGTGTCGGCAACATCTACGCGAGCGAGGCGCTGTTTCGCGCGCATATCCATCCGCGGCGCGTGTCGCGGCGCCTGACGCTCAAGGAATGCGCGCGCCTGGCGCGCTCGGTACGCACCACGCTGCAAGGGGCGATTCGCGCCGGTGGCACCACACTGCGCAATTACGTGAGCACCGAGGGCAATCCGGGCGCATTTCGCCAGAAGCTCTTTGTCTATGAGCGCGACGGCCAGCCGTGCCGCACCTGCCGCACCCCGATTCGGCAGATCACGCAAGGCCAGCGCTCGAGCTATTTCTGCCCGCAATGCCAGCATTGAGCGCCTCGGAACGCGCAGCGCGCGCGGCCCGTCGAGTCCTCAGGGCCGATCCGGTCATGGCCGCACTGATGGCCGTGGCCGGCCCATTCCGGCTCGAGCCGCGTACCGAGCGCGGCCCCTTCCACGCGCTCGCGAGCGCGATCGCGCATCAGCAACTGCATGGTGTGGCCGCCCGGCGCATCCTCGCGCGCTTCATCGCCTTGTTCACTGGCGTGGATTTTCCAGCCCCGCATCAGGTGTTGGCGCTGTCTGACGCGCAGCTGCGCGCCGTGGGATTCTCTTTTGCGAAGGTCGCTGCACTCAAGGATCTGGCGGCCAAGACGATCGCCGCGGTCGTGCCTGCGGCCGAGGAGCTCGAAGCGCTCAGCGATGCCGAGCTCATCGAGCGCATCAGCAGCGTGCGCGGCATCGGCCGCTGGAGTGTCGAGATGCTGCTGATCTTTTATCTGCAGCGCCCCGATGTGCTCCCCGTGGATGATTTCGGCGTACGCAACGGCTTTCGGCTCGCCTATGGGCTCAAGGCGCTGCCCACGCCGCGTGCGCTGGCGCAGTTCGGCGAGCGCTGGAAGCCTTACCGCAGCACAGCCGCCTGGTACTTATGGCGCGCGGTGGATCTGGCGCGAGCGCAGCGCCTGCCGCCATGCCCACGTGCGCCGCGTATCGCGCTGGCGCCGGCCGCGGGCAAGCGCGCCCGCGCCGGTCAGGGCAAGCGTGCGCGCCGAGGCTTTAGCACAGCAGCGCGCAAGCGTGCAGCCCCGGCTCGGTCCGTACGTAGGTGATCGACAGCAGCAGTTGATCGCCGCTCGGCTGCATCGTGCGCGGCCGCTGCTGCCCCTCCAGGTCGTAGCAGACACAAAGCCGATCGCCGTCGAGCTCGATGATCGCCCGCATCTGCTTGCCCGCATATGGGCCCTCGAGGCCGATGATATCCAGCGCGCAAGGTACGGCCGTATCGTTGAGTTTGAGCTCGCCACAATCGACCACGCGATCGCGGCGATCGACGATCCGATAGGTCTGGCTCTCGATGATCAATTGCGCGACACGCAGTTCCGCGACCACGAGCTCGCGCCCCGAGACATTGGCCGCCACGGGCACCCAGGTACCGTTCAGATTGGGGCTGCACTGAACGCTCATGGCGGGGAAGTCTAGTCCTCGAGCGCGGCGGCCGGAATGCTATGCTTCGGCTATTTCCACGGGGCTGCGCGATGAACAAGCAAGTTCGCGTTCTGGCCGCCTTGGCCTTGGTGCTGCCGCTGCTGGGGCCGCTGCAATCCTGCCGCACGCTCGCGCAAGCGCGGCCGGATGCGACGGCCACGCCCGCCACAGCAACGCGCCAGGCCATGGTCGTGGCTGCCAATCCGCTGGCCGCGCAGGCGGGGCTCGATGTACTGCGCTCGGGCGGCCTGGCCGCCGATGCGGCGGTCGCGGTACAGGCCATGCTCGGGCTGGTCGAGCCGCAGAGCTCAGGGCTCGGCGGTGGCGCCTTCATCACCTACTACGATGCGCACACCCGCACCGTCACCGCCTATAGCGGACGCGAGACCGCCCCGGCACTCGCGAGCCCGGATATGTTTCTGGACGCCAGCGCTCACCCGTTGCCGTTTGCGAGCGCGGTACTGAGCGG
>JBEKWD010000044.1:0-10616 GCA_049513435.1 Steroidobacteraceae bacterium
GCCAGACACTCCTCCTCACGCTTGAGGTAGATGCGACCGTCCCTGGTGCTTTCACCGGCGCGGATGCCGAGTTTGCTCTCCACATAGGCGAGCACTTCCTCGCCACCGCGCAACATGCATGAAATGTTCGTGCACACGCTCAGGTGGTGGCGCCCGCACGGCCGGGTTTCGAACATCGAATAGAAGCTCGCGACCTCGTAGACCTGGATGGGCGGCAGTTGCAGATACACTGCGATCGCATCCATGAGCTCGACGCTCAGATGGCCGCGGTTCTGCTCCTGTGCCGCGCGCAGGCCCTCGAGCACCGCCGAGCGCTGTTTGCCCGGCGGAAACTTGGCCACCCAGTGATCGATATGCGCTCGCGTGTGAGGCGACAGCAGCTCCACGTTGCCCGGCGTGGTACTCATCAGCGATCGATCTCCCCAAATACAAGGTCCTGCGTACCAATGACGGCCACGACGTCAGCGAGCATGTGACCGCGCACCATCTCGCCTAGTGCCGAGAGGTGCGCGAAGCCGGGTGCGCGGCATTTGACCCGGTATGGCTTATTGGCGCCGTCGGACACCAGATAGACGCCGAACTCGCCCTTGGGCGCCTCGACCACGTTGTAGGCCTCCCCTTCGGGTACGCAATAGCCTTCGGTCATGAATTTGAAGTGATGAATCAGCGACTCCATGTCGCTCTTCATGTGCTCGCGGCTGGGCGCGCGCACCTTGCGATCATCGACCATGACGGGTCCGGGATTGCGCCGCAGCCAGTCCACGCACTGCTTGACCAGGCGGTTGGATTGGCGCATCTCCTCGACGCGCACGAGGTAGCGATCGTAACAGTCCCCGTTCACGCCGATCGGCACATCGAAATCGAGCTGCGAGTAGGCGGCGTAGGGCTGCTTCTTGCGTAAATCCCAGGCGACGCCCGAGCCGCGCAGCATCGGCCCCGAGAAACCCAATTGCAGCGCGCGCTCGGGACTGACTACGCCGATGTTGACGGTACGCTGCTTCCAGATGCGATTGTCGGTCAGCAGCGTTTCGTACTCATCCACGCGGCCTGGAAATTTGACGGTGAAGGCCTCGATGAAATCCAGCAGCGAGCCGGCGCGCGCCTCGTTGAGCCGGTCGACATCCTTCTGGCTGTGCCAGCGCGAAGCAAAATACTTCGGCATGGCCTCCGGCAGATCGCGAAACACCCCGCCGGGCCGATAGTAGGTCGCATGCATGCGGGTGCCCGAGACCGCCTCGTAGCAATCCATCAGATCCTCGCGCTCGCGAAAGCAGAACAGGAACACGGTCATCGCCCCGATGTCCAGCCCGTGCGAGCCGAGCCACAACAGGTGATTCAGGATGCGCGTGATCTCATCGAACATCACGCGGATGTACTGCGCTCGCACCGGGGCCTCGATGCCGAGCAGGCGTTCGATCGCGCCGACATACGCGTGCTCATTGCACATCATCGATACGTAGTCGAGCCGGTCCATGTAGCCGATCGACTGATTGAAGGGCTTGGACTCGGCCAGCTTCTCGGTAGCGCGATGTAGGAGCCCGATATGTGGGTCGGCTTTCTGGATGACCTCGCCATCCATCTCGAGCACTAGGCGCAGCACGCCGTGCGCGGCCGGATGCTGCGGGCCGAAATTGAGCGTCAGGTTGCGGATCTCGGCCATCAGGTATTGTCCTGACGCGGCAGATCGTGCAGCGCCGGGTCATAGCGGTTGTCGTGCCGGATCACGCGCGGCACGAGCGTGCGCGGCTCGATGCTGACCGGCTCGTAGACCACGCGCTTGAGCTGCGGGTCGTAGCGCACCTCGACGTTACCGCTCAACGGAAAGTCCTTGCGAAACGGATTACCGATGAAGCCGTAGTCGGTCAGAATGCGGCGCAGATCCGGGTGACCGCGAAACAGGATGCCGAACAGATCGAAGGCCTCACGCTCGTACCACTCGGCGCTGGCCCAGATCCCGGTCAGTGAATCGACCACCGGATCTTCGAGCTCCTCGCACCAGACGCGCATTCGCAGACGCTGATTGTGCGTGATCGACAGCAGCTGCGAGACCACAGCGAAGCGCTTGTTACCCACGAGCGTGTCGGGCGCGCTGCGATTGACGCCGCGGCTGAAGCCGCTCGTGGTGGCACCCTCGGTGCACCACTCGGTCCTGCCATAGTCCAGATAATCCACGCCCGCCAGATCCATGAGCATCTCGAATCGCAGCTGCGGCTCATCGCGCAAAATGAGCGCAACCTCGAGCAGTTGTGAGGACTCGATCTCGATCGCGAGCTCCACGTGCGGGGAGGTGCAGCGGCGCACCCGAGTGCCGAGCACCGCTTCAATGCGTCCGGCCAGCTCCTCGATATACGCAGGCATTGAGCGCCGATCCCCGCTGCAGCTCAGGCGGTCGCGGCTTCACGCCGAGCGATCTTGCGCTGCAGTTGAATCACGCCGTAGAGCAACGCCTCGGCCGTTGGTGGGCAGCCCGGAACATAGACATCGACCGGCACGATTCGGTCGCAGCCGCGCACCACCGAATAGGAATAATGGTAGTAGCCCCCACCGTTCGCGCACGAGCCCATCGAGATCACCCAGCGTGGCTCGGGCATTTGGTCGTACACTTTGCGCAGCGCCGGGGCCATCTTATTGCACAGTGTGCCGGCGACGATCATGACGTCGGACTGGCGCGGACTGGGTCGGAAGACCACGCCGAAGCGGTCCAGATCGTAACGCGCGGCGCCCGCATGCATCATTTCAACCGCGCAACAGGCCAGCCCAAAGGTCATCGGCCACAGCGAGCCCGTGCGCGCCCAGCTCACGAGGCTATCCACGCGCGTGGTCAGGAATCCGCGCTGTGCGAAGTTCTCGGTGTCGGCCGCGGCTAATCCCATTCGAGCGCTCCCTTCTTCCACTCATAGGCAAAGCCGATCAACAGGATGAACAGGAACAGGCCCATGGCAGCCAGGCCACGGACCCCGATACGACTCAAGGAGACGGCCCAGGGAAATAGAAACGCAATCTCCAGATCGAAGATGATGAACAGGATCGCGACCAGGTAATAGCGCACATCGAACTGACCGCGGCTGTCTTCGAAGGGCTCGAAGCCACATTCATAACTCGAGAGCTTCTGCGCGTCGCCTCGATGCTTGACGCTCAGATTGCCCAGCACGCGCCCGAGCGTGAGCAGCGCAGCGGCGATCACGCTTGCGATGCCCAGAAAGATCAGGATTGGCAAATAATTGCTCAGCAAGCTTCATGCACCTTTAGTCATGCGCCTCGTGTGACGTAAACAGCAGCGGGCGCTCGCAAGCAGCGCCGCCCCCGTTCCGTCAAGTGTGGCCTTATAGTAACAGGCGGCGATTAGAATTGGTGCCGACGGGGAGATTCGAACTCCCACACCTCACGGCGCTAGCCCCTCAAGCTAGTGTGTCTACCAGTTCCACCACGTCGGCTGAAGTCGCGTCACGCCTGTAGCCGTGCTATTTGCCGCCGCTCGGTGCGCTGCCCTGCGCAGGCGTTGCACCCGCGGGCGCAGCAGGCGCCGGCTGCTGCGTGGCATCCGGCTGCGGCGTGACATTGGGCTGTATCGCGTTGGGCGCCCCGGGCGCATTCGTCGGGGCGCTGGGCGCCTGCTGCGAATACTGGTCCAACAGACTGCTGGGCGCCGCACCTTTGTGCGCGCCGACATACGCGAGCGACAGACTCGTCACCATGAACAGTCCGGCCAGTATCGCGGTCGCGCGCGACAGCGCCGTGCTGGCTCCGCGTGCGCCAAATACCGTGCCGGAGGCCCCAGCGCCAAAGCCCGCACCGGCCTCCGCGCCCTTGCCACGTTGTAATAGCACGAGCGCCACGATCGCGATGGCGCAGAAAAAATGGATGATCATCAATACCGAATGCAACATTGATCAGCTCGCTCTCAGCCGCGCGCCGCGGCCATGATGCTCAGGAATTCCTCGGCTTTCAGCGACGCGCCACCGATCAGACCGCCATCGACATCGCTCTGCGCGAACAGCTCGCGCGCGTTGCCGGTCTTGACACTGCCGCCGTAGAGAATCTGCAGGCGCGCGGCGATTTTAGCATCCCGCTGCGCTAATCGCTGACGAATGAAGCCATGCACTTCCTGCGCCTGCTCCGGCGATGCAGTACGCCCGGTGCCGATGGCCCATACCGGCTCATAGGCGATCACGGCCTCGGCAAATAGTTCGATGCCGGTCAGCGCCACGACCGCTTCGAGCTGGCGGCCCACGACCTCCTGCGTGCGATCGGCCTCGCGCTCAGCGAGCAGCTCGCCCACGCACAAGATGGGCTTCAGCCCGTGAGCGAGCGCCGCGGCAAATTTGCGCGCCACCAGCTCGTCATCTTCGCCATAGAGATTGCGCCGTTCCGAATGACCTACGATCACGTAGGCGCAACCCACGTCCTTGAGCATCGCAGCCGACACCTCACCGGTATAGGCGCCCTGCGCCTCCGCGCACACGTCCTGTGCGCCCAGCTTGGTGGCCGCGCCGCGCAACAGGCGCGCGATCTCCGACAAATAGACGAAGGGCGGACAGATCACGCAATCGGTGCGCTCGGGCTGGGCGGAGGCGAGAATCGCCTCGACCAATGGCGCGTTGCTGACGCGCGATCCGTGCATCTTCCAATTGCCGGCTACGAGCTTGCGGCGCATGAATCTTCCCCCTGATGAATCGTTCTAAACCGGCGCTGATCGCTGCGGTACTGCCGCCCGCACCGCCTGCGCGAGCTCATTGGCGCAGCCGCGCACGTCAGCCTCATCGCGTCCTTCCACCATCACACGGATGACCGGCTCGGTGCCGGAAGCGCGCAGCACGACGCGTCCTTCGCCGGCAAGATAGGCCTCGACCCGCTGCTGCACGGCCAGAATCGCGGGCACCTCGGCGGGATCGAAGCGCTGCTCGACCTGCACATTGAGTAATACTTGCGGCATTCGTTCCATGCCGGCAGCCAGCTCGGCCAGCGATAGTCCGCTCTGCTTCATGATTGCCAGCACCTGCAGCGCCGTGATCAGTCCATCGCCCGTGGTCGTGCGCTCCAGACTCAGGATGTGGCCCGAGGTCTCCCCACCGAGCACCCCGCCCCTCTCGACCAGCTTTGCGAGTACGTGCCGGTCGCCGACCGGCACGCGAATGAACTCGATGCCGAGCCGACGCAGCGCCAGTTCCAGCCCGAAATTACTCATCACGGTACCGACTACGGGCCCGCGAAATGCGCCCGCGGCGATCGCGGCCGAGGCGATCACGTAGAGCAATTGATCGCCATCGACCAGCCGGCCCAGGTGATCGACCATGACTACCCGATCGCCATCGCCGTCAAACGCGATGCCCACTTGCGCACGTACGCCCGGAACGGTGAGCTGCAGCAGCGCCGGCGAGGTCGAGCCGCAGCCATCATTAATATTGCGTCCGTTGGGCGAGCAGCCGATCGGTACGACCTCGGCCTCCAGATCCGCCAGAATGCGCGGCGCCACCTTGTAGGTCGCGCCGTTGGCGCAATCGACCACGATCTTCAGATTCGAGAGGTCCATGCCTCGCGGTAATACGCGGGCGCAGAATTCCTGGTAGCGCCCCGGTGAGCTCTCCGCGCGCCGTGCCCGCCCGAGCTCACGCGAGGCGCGCGTGAGCGGCGCGACCGACAGCTGTCGTTCAATGCGCTCCTCGAGCTCGTCCGAGAGCTTCAGTCCCTCGGCGTCGAAGAATTTGATGCCGTTATCTTCGTAGAGATTGTGCGATGCACTAATCACCACGCCGAGCTGGCAACCCAGGTCCCTTGTCACATAGGCAACCGCTGGAGTGGGCAGCGGTCCGGTCAGCAAGACATTGACGCCGGCGGCGACAAAGCCCGCCTCCAATGCCGACTCAAACAAATATCCCGATACGCGTGTGTCCTTGCCGATCAATACCGTGCCGCCCTGCGGGATCAGCACCTGCGCGGCCGCGCTGGCGAGCCGCAGTGCGAAATCCACGGTCATCGGATCGGTGCCGACGCGACCGCGAATCCCATCGGTACCGAAATAGTGTCTCTGCACGCTCATGCTCCTCGCAATGCGCTGGCGACGCGCACGGCATCCACGCTGGCTGCGACATCATGCGCCCGCACGATGCGCGCGCCGCGCGCTACGGCCAGCGCGGCCAGCGCGATGCTGCCGGCCAGACGCCCCTCCTGTCCCCTTCCCGTCAACGCCGCGAGCAGCGACTTGCGCGACAGACCCACCACAAGCGGCAATCCCAGACGCGCGAGCTCCTCCAGACGCTGCAGTAACTGCAGATTATGCGCCGTTGATTTGCCGAAACCGAACCCAGGATCAAGGGCGAGGCGCTCGCGCTCGATGCCGGCCGCGGTGCAGGCGCGCACGCGCTCCTCGAGGAAGGCGCTCACCTCGGCGACGACGTCATGGTAATGCGGCGCGCGCTGCATATCCGGCGGCTCGCCGAGCATGTGCACGAGGCAGATGGCCAGATTGCTTTCGGCGGCGGCCTGCAGCGCCTGCGGCACGCGCAGAGCCCTCACGTCGTTGATCATGTGAGCGCCGGCAGCGGCGGCCCGGCGCATGAGCTCAGGATTGGAGGTATCGACCGAAATCAGGCTCGGCACGCGCGCGGCCACACGCTCGACCACCGGCAGCACGCGTGCGAGTTCCTGCGCTGAGTCGATGCTGTGGGCGCCGGGTCGGGTCGACTCGCCGCCGATATCGATAATCGCAGCGCCCTCCTCGGCCATGCGCTGCGCGTGCGCCACCGCCGCGGCCGGATCGGCAAAGCGGCCGCCGTCATAGAACGAATCGGGCGTGACGTTGAGCACACCCATGACCACTGCGCTGTCGAGTTCGAGGATACGGCCCGCGCACAGCAGATGCATGGCTCAAGACGGCGCGCGGCCATGCGGCCAGCGCCCCGCGTCCCTTTGCTCAGTGCTGTCCGGCGGGTCGTGCGATCGGCGCCTCGGCCGGGCCGCCTAACGGCGCCGTGACGGGCTTGCCACCGCCCGAGCCGGTCGTTGGGGTCGAATCGTCCCAGCCCTCGGGCGGCTTGGGCGTGCGGCCGGCCATGATGTCCTGGATCTGCGAGTCGGTGATGGTCTCGTATTTGATCAGCGCCTCGGCCATCGTATGCAGCCGCTCGAGATTGGTCTCGAGTATCTCCTTCGCGCGCCGGTAATTGGTCTCGATCACGCGCCTGACTTCCTCATCGATCGCGTGCGCGGTCTCATCGGAGACTTGCTTATGCTGCGTGACGCTGCGGCCCAGGAATACCTCGCCCGCCTCCTCGGTATAGGTCAGCGGTCCGAGCCGGTCCGACAGGCCCCACTTCGTCACCATGTTGCGGGCCAGTTCGGTCGCCCGCTCGATATCGTTCGCCGCCCCGGTCGTGACGGCATCGACGCCGAAGATGATCTCCTCGGCGATGCGGCCGCCGAACAGCGTGGCAATGGAACTCTCCAGACGCCGCCGGCTCATCGAATAGCGATCCTGCTCGGGCAGAAATTGCGTCACGCCCAGGGCGCGCCCGCGCGGAATGATCGTGACCTTGTAGACCGGATCGTGCTCGGGCACCGAGATGCCGACGATCGCGTGCCCGGATTCGTGATAGGCGGTCATGCGCTTCTCGGCATCGGTCATCACCATCGAGCGCCGTTCGGCACCCATGAGGATCTTGTCCTTGGCGCGCTCGAACTGATCCATCGACACGAGCCGCTGATTCGCACGCGCGGCAAAGAGGGCAGCCTCGTTGACCAGATTGGCGAGGTCGGCACCCGAGAAGCCCGGCGTGCCGCGCGCGATGAGCGCGGGCTTGACGTCGTCGGACAGGGGCACGCGGCGCATGTGCACACGCAGGATCTGCTCGCGGCCGCGCACATCAGGCAGCGGCACGACGACCTGCCGGTCGAAACGCCCGGGGCGCAACAGCGCCGGATCGAGCACGTCGGGACGGTTGGTCGCCGCGATGACGATGATGCCTTCGTTGCCCTCGAAGCCGTCCATCTCGACCAGCAACTGATTCAGGGTCTGCTCGCGCTCATCGTGACCGCCGCCGAGGCCGGCACCGCGATGGCGACCCACGGCATCGATCTCGTCGATGAAGATGATGCAGGGCGCGTGCTTCTTGGCCTGCTCAAACATGTCACGCACGCGCGAGGCGCCGACACCGACGAACATCTCGACGAAATCGGAGCCCGAGATCGTGAAAAACGGCACCTTGGCTTCGCCCGCAATCGCACGCGCCAGCAGCGTCTTGCCGGTGCCCGGCGAGCCCACCATCAGCACGCCCTTGGGAATCTTGCCGCCGAGCTTCTGGAACTTGCCCGGATCCTTGAGGAAATCGACGATCTCGCCGACTTCCTGCTTCGCCTCATCGACGCCGGCGACATCGGCAAAGGTCACGTTGACCTGATCCTCTCCCAGCAGGCGCGCGCGGCTCTTGCCGAACGACATGGCCCCGCGGCCGCCCGCGGCGCCCTGCATCTGTCGCAGCAGATAGACGAACACCAGCATCAGCAACAGCGCGGGGGCGAGCTGCAACAGCAATTGCGCCAGGAAATTCGGCTGCTTCGGCGGCTGTCCCTCGATCGAGACATTCGCCTTGAGCAGATCGCCGATCAACACCGTGTAATTGGTCTCGGGGTTGTAGGTCTCGAACTGCTGCTTGTCCTTGAGCACCCCGCGGATCGTGTCACCCTGCAGGATGACGCTGTCGACGCGGTTGTTGTGCACGTCGTTGACGAAATCCGAATAGCGGATCTCCTGGCGCTGCGGGCCCGCGGGCATGTAGCGGCTGAAAACCGCCAGCATCACCAATACGATGACGACCCACAGCAGGATATTTTTAGTCAAATCATTCAACGGCTTTCACCATGTTGCGCGAGCCGGCGGGGACCGGCGAAGTCTTGCAGCACGACGCTACACCATCCGCCTGCCGGAGGCCAGCAAGTACGTTTCCGGGCTTCGAGATCGTGATGCCTTTGGCTTCAGTAACTTAACCGTACGGTACGCGCCCCGCGCAGCGGCGATGAACGCTTCAAATCCGACACCTTGCAGCAGTTTGATCAGGGCGGCGCCCTGGGGTTTCAAGACCTGCTGCGACAAATCCAGGGCCAATTCCGCCAGGTACAGGCTCTGCGGCGCATCGATCGCATCCAGGCCGCTCAGATTCGGTGCCATATCGGACAACACGACATCGACCTGCGCGTGACCCAATGCAGCCAGCAGTTGCTCGCAATGCGCCGACTCGCGCAGATCGCCCTGCACGAACTCGACCCCCGGTAATACCTCCATCGGCAGGATATCGCTGGCCACGACCCGTCCGGCTCGGCCGACCCGCTGCCGCGCGTACTGGCTCCAGGCGCCGGGAGCTGCCCCAAGATCGAGCACGAGCATGCCAGGGCGCAACAGCCGCTGAGTGCGGTCGATCTCCTCGAGCTTATAGATCGCACGCGAGCGCCAGCCTTCCGCCCTCGCCCGTTGGACATAAGGGTCGGCGTGATGTTCGCGCAACCAGCGCTCGCTGCTCCTGGATCGGCGTGCCATGAGCCGGCTCGCTCTAGAGGTATTTGACCGAGACGATCTCGTAGCTGCGGGTTCTGCCTGGGGCACTCACGTCAACCACATCCCCGCTCATCCGGCCGATCAGCGCGCGTGCGATCGGCGAGGTCACGGAGACGCGCCCCGCACGGATATCGGCCTCATCCTCGCCCACGATCTGATAAGTGACGGCCGCGCCTTGGTCCTGATCCTCGAGCTCGACCGTCGAGCCGAATACGACGCGGCCCGTGGGCGGCAGTTTGGAAACATCGATGATCTCCGCCGCAGCCAGGCGCGTCTCGATCTCCATGATCCGACCCTCGATGAAGCCCTGCTGTTCGCGCGCCGCATGGTACTCGGCGTTCTCGGACAGATCACCGTGGCTGCGAGCCTCGCTGATCGCCTTGATCACACGCGGGCGCTCCTCGGACTTGAGCCGCTTGAGCTCGGAGCGCAATAACTCCGCCCCGCGCAAGGTCATCGGCGAGCGCTTCATGTGCCGACCTCGCGCGCGGCCGACGCCGCGCTCAGCGCGACCTGCTCGTGCAGATCCTGCAGGCGGTTGACATCGACCTCATCCAGATGATCGAGCGCCTCGCAGGTCGCCAGCGCCGCGGCGAGCGTCGTGTAATAGGTGACGCGGCGGTGTACGGCTTCGCGGCGTATCGAATTGGACTCCAGTATGGCCTGCTTGCCCTCGGTGGTATTGACGATCAGATCGATCTCGTCGTTCTTGATCATGTCGACGATGTGCGGGCGACCCTCGCGCACCTTGTTGACGACGCGGCACTCGATGCCGGCGGCGGTCAGCGTCTGGGCCGTGCCGCTGGTGGCAACGATGCTGAAGCCATGCTCGATCAGGCGGCGTGCCAGTGGCACCGCCCCGCTCTTGTCGCGCTCGCGCACACTGATCAGGCAGCAGCCATGGCGCGGCAGCACCACGCCCGAGGCGCTCTGCGACTTGGCATAAGCCTCGCCAAAGGTACGTCCCGTGCCCATGACCTCACCGGTGGACTTCATTTCCGGTCCGAGAATCGGATCAGCCTCGGGAAATTTCATGAAAGGAAACACCGCTTCCTTCACCGAATAGTACTTC
>JBEKWD010000045.1:0-22943 GCA_049513435.1 Steroidobacteraceae bacterium
GGTGCCACCGGAAACGACTCGATGATCCAATCAACGGTCGCCAGATCGCGCTCGACGTCGTACTGCATGTGCGCTCGTCGTATGCGCGCGCCATGTTGCAGGTGCTGGAACGATCGCGGGTAGTCGCCCAGATCCTCGTATTCCTTGGCCAGCGCGTAATGGATCTGCACCGCTGCGCGCCAGTCCAGATGACTCGCCGCCACCAGAGCCTCGAGTTCGGCGATGTGGTTGCGTTCCGCGCTCTGTGTGCGCAGGTCCGAGCGATTCCTGTACGCCTCGTAATCGGTCGGCTTGAGCGCAATGACCCGATCGTAGTCGGCCTCGGCCTGCGCCAGTTCCCCCAGATATCGGCGCACCGCGGCCCGGTTGAACAGTAGCTGGGGATTGTCCGGCGCCAGCGCTATCGCTCGGTTGTATGCGGCCAGCGCGCGTCGCTGATCGTTGCCGCGGCTATACACGGTACCAATCGCATCCCAGAGCATCGGCTCTGATCCAACGACGGCTTCGGCGGCGGCCGCCGCCTCGCAAGCGCCGGCAATTCGTCCGAGCGCAGCCAGGCACTGCGCACGGCAGATCAGAAAGGTCGGGTTGCGCGGTTCGATCGTCAGTGCCCGCTCGACCTCGCGCAGCGCATCGGCCGGCCGGCCGACCTTCATGACGCTGAGTATCTGCTGGCGCAGATTGGAAACAGGCACGTTCATGCACTTGCCGCCGAATGTCCGGCTGTCAGCGCCGGTTGCGCCGCGGTGGCGCAATCGGAGGCGCCATGCCCGGAATGTAGGATTCGGAAAACAGCGCCTGGCAGTGACGTTCGAACGCCTCGACCAGACGCGTCTTCTTGAGCTCCTTCAACGTGGCGATGCCGATGCGCACCGGCGAGGGATCCCCGCCCAGCGGCACCCGGTGCACGCGACGGCCATCCAGCGCCGTGCTCGCCCGTGGTCGAACATTGGCCAGCGCGTAGCCCAGGCCATTGGCCACCATGGTCCGCACCGCTTCCTGTTGCGAGGACGTCCACGCAATATTGGGTTCTAGCCTTTCGCGGATGAACAGTGACAAAAAATAATCACGGCTTATCGGCAGATCAAGCAACACCATCGGCAGCGGCGCCAATTGGCTGAGCTTGACGTAGCGCTCATGAGCCAAAGGGTGTGAGGCTGCGAATATTGCGTAGGGCGGCAGGCTCGCGAGCGGCAGAAAGCCGATATCATCGCTGATCTGCAGGTCGTAAGTGATCGCGACCTCCGTCTCGGATTCTCGCAGACTCTGCAACAAACCCTCCTGGTGATTCTCCCGACAGACGATGCGCGTTTCCGAATACGCCTTCAGGAAAGACTGCATCAGTTCCGGCATCACAAGCGGCGCCAGAGTTGAAAACCATCCGACCGCGAGCTCGCCGCGAATCTGATGACTCGCATCCGCCGCCGCCGAATACAGTCCCTCGGCCTGCTTGAGCAATTGTTTGGCGTCGCGCAGGAGTGCGCGCCCGACGGGCGTCAGCGACAACCCGTGGGCGTGATGACGCAGAAATAATTGCACGTCGAGCTCACGTTCGATGTGCGAGATCGCTGTCGAAATGGCCGGCTGTGAGATGCTGGCGCGCTTGGAAGCGAGCGTAATGCTGCCGGTCTCCGCGGCCGCGATGAAGTAGGTCAGCTGGCGAAACGTAAATTTCATAGATCGCCGGGCACGCCAAAGCTCGGTGCCACGGCCGGATTGACCGCACGGCGCACATAGTCCTCGATCTGCGGTGAGTAGATATCCCAGATTGAAGCGAGCGCGGCCACCGGATCATCCTCGCTCCAATCCACGCGCAGATCGACGATGGGCCAGCTGAGCTCGCGTACCACGAGCAGTCCCGCGGAATGAATCGGTCCGGCCTCTCCGCCCTGCGCAAGTCCGGCGCGCAGTGCTTGCAGCAGGCGCTCGCCCAGAGCACCGCTGGCCTCGGCAAATGCTGCGACCATGGCCGCCGGAACATCCGGGTGCGCAAGTAGATTGCCCGCACTGACCGCGTCCGCGCCGATCGCTGAGGCGACAATACCGAGTGCGTGCACACCTGAATGAATCGCAGGCGCGCCCTCGCGCGCCACGACCAGCACTTGTCGATAGGCGCCGAATGGGGTGGCGCTCAGCGCTCGATCAAGCGCCGCCTGCGCATGTGCGCCGCGCGCCAGCGCCTCGAGGATCGTCGGCCCAAGCGCGGGGTCGGTGATATTTTGCGTCGCCACGGCTCCCACGCCGGCGCGCGCATGGGCACAGCGCGCGGCGACCGCAGGGGATGAGGAGGCAATCGCGACGCCGAACGTTCGTGCATCTGTAGAGCGCGCGACAATCGAGAAGGTCACCGCTCGCTGCTCATCGCGAATTACTTCTCATCGGGAATGACGGCAATCACGTCCACTTCGACGAGCCACTCGGGGCGCGCCAAGCCCGCCACGACGATGCCGGTCGAGACTGGAAATACGCCCTTGAGCCAGCGGCCGACGACGCGATAGACCGCCTCGCGAAATCTCGGGTCAGTCAGGTAGATTGTGATTTTGCAGATATGCTCGAGCGTGGCCCCCGCTTCGTCGAGCAGTTGCTGGATGTTCTTCATAGCCTGTTCCGCTTGCGCGGCGGCATCTCCGACGCCGACATTAACCGCCGTGTCCAGATCCTGTCCAACCTGGCCGCGTACGAATACCGTGCTACCGCGCGCCACAATAGCCTGGCAAAGGTCGTTGTCGAGCTTTTGTTCCGGGTAAGTAGCCCGCGTATTGAACTTACGGATTCGGGTGTGCATGGCTCAGCCCAAAGAACGCGCGGCAATGATCCGCGAACGCCCGTGCGCTGGCGTCCATGGGACGGCTGGCCAGATGCGCCAGCACCAGGCGGCTATTCTTGACCTCGCCAGACAATGCCCGCGTCACGAGCGCACGCCCGTCATAGGAAATATTGTTGGCGGGTTTTGTGGCAAGCAGACTGTAGCCCAGTCCGTGGCCGACCAGGCCGCGCACCATCTCAAATGAACTCGTACGATAACCGATGAAGGGCTCGAGTCCCCGATCCCGAAACAGCGACAGGAAATAATCCCGGCTCGGCTGCACGTCGAGCAGGATCAGCGGCTCGTGCACCAATGCCTCAAGTTCGACGGTCTGGGTGTCTGCGAGCGCGTGCCCTTGCGGCAGCAGCACATAGGGCGAAAGCTCCGCGAGGCGTTCGACTTCGATATCCCGATCGATCCCGAAGTCGTAGAGCAGCGCCAGATCGAGCTCGCCACGGTGAAGACCCGCGAGCAGATTATTCTGATCGGTTTCTACGAGCGTCAGAGCAATGCCCGGATGCAGCTTCTTGAGTCGCGCCACGAGCGCGGGTACCACGTAGGGTGCGAAAGTCTGAAAGCAGCCAAGCGCCAGAGCTGCCTCGGCCGGCGGCGCATCGCGTGCGTTCGGCACGAAGCGTTGGTGGAAGCGCTGCGGAACGCCGTAGGAGCGATTCGCGTAGATCAACGGCGCGCCGGTATCGGCGACGAAAATATCCTGCACTGACCCGAAGATGACAAAGTGCGAGCCCACGCGCTCGCTCGCCGTGACCCGGCAGTCAAACGCGACCAGCGCGTCAACAACGCGCGGCGCGCCGGTCACCTGCGAGGTCCAGCTCGTGCACTCGAATTTCGCGATGCCCTGAACCCCGCTGCGCCCGGCAAAGCTGTCGGAGATGTGGACCTGGTCCTCGCGCAGCACATTGACGCAGAACACGCCGTTCTCAAGCACTGCGTTCGCGACGGGACTTAACTGATGAATGCACACCAGCAGCGTCGGCCGCGGCGTGTCGGCGGACACCGAGACCATGGCTGAGACCGTGATGCCGTGACGCCCGGCGACGCCGTCGGTCGTCACCACGTTTACTGTGCAGGCGGCGTGACTCATCGCGCTCAGGAATCGCTGCCGCAGCGCCGGGTCCGCCGCCATGGGAGTCGCGTTGGCCTCCGGGGCTTTCACCGTTCGCTCAGGCTGCAGCCTCAGCTGCGCTGGACTTGCTTCCGGGTGCGCTCGTGCGCTCGCGCTCGCCGAACCATCGACTGACGGCACCGTCGCCGGGTGCACGCGCGCTGCTGTCCATGACACGCTCGGACAGGCCGGCTGCTTTGCGCACAAAATCCAGTGGTCCATCCCAGTCAAAATTGCGATAGACCGCCGCCAGGTGCGCAAAGGGCGGGGATTGCGCAAACAACTGGAACGTCAGGCGGTGGCCCGCGTAGTCGGAGTTCAGCATGTCACGCGCGAAGGCCAGCAATTTGCGGCGATCCTCGGCGATCCAGCGCTCATTGACCGAATAGTATTTGTCCAACCACGGCTTGGTCTCGGGCGCGTCGAAGGACGCCTTGTCCGGCGTAATGCAGATCTGCCCGCCACAGAGCTCACGCGCAATATGCATCATCTCGTGCAACTGCGAGCAAGCCAGGACCCGGCCGGCGTAGAGCAGCGACTGGTTTGGCATCAGCAGTCCCGCGGGGCTCGGCTCGGCCAGCGCGATCGAGGCGGTCAGATGCGCATTGATGCCCTCGCGATAGACCGCCAGTTGCGCGAGCTTCTCCTGCACCGCCTGCTGCTTGTCCAGGCCGGTCTGCCGAGCATTGAACAGTGCCGCACCGATCATCATATCGGCGAGCTTAAGATTGCGCTGCACGAAAGCGAAGGCGGAATAGCGATGCAGCGTCGCGCGTATGAACGTGGCCGCCCTGGTGTGACGGTAAAACAGCACGTTCTCCCACGGGATCAGCACGTCATCGAAAATTACCAGCGCGTCGATCTCATCGAAGCGGTTGCTCAGCGGGTAGTCGGCTGCCGGCGCACGTCCGGCAAAGCCCGTGCGACAGATGAACTTCAGATTCGGTGAGCCCAGATCGCAGACAAAGCCAACTGCGTAATCCGACAGCGCCGCGTTACCCCAGTTGGCAATCGTCGGTTTGGTGAAGGCCTGATTGGCATAAGGGGCGGCGGTTTCATATTTAGCGCCGCGCACGACGATGCCCGCATCGGTCTCCTTGACGACGTGCAACAGCATGTCGGGATCCTGTTCCTGCGGCGGCTTGGAACGATCGCCCTTGGGGTCGGTATTAGCCGAGACATGGAACGGGTCGCCCACGGTGACGGCATCGATATGGCGGCGGATGTTAGCCGAGAACTGCGGATCGACCTCATTGAGCAGATCCTGGCCGTCAAACAGGGACCACATCTCCCCTACCGTCTCATCGCCGACCCGGGTTACGACGCCGCCGATGTCCTCGAGGATCGTGTCGGTCGCGCGGCGCTTGTGCCACCAGTCCTGCTGGGTACGGGGCAGCTTGTTGGCCACGGCGTTCCATTGGCCGTTGTCCTGGTAGGCGAGAATCTCGCGCGTGGCCGCCTCGTGCTGCATGTCGTAGATGCGCGCGCGAATATCAATCACCGGCTTGAACATCCGGTGTGTCGCCAGATCCTTGACTCGCTCGCCATTGATATAGACCTCGCGCGAGTCGCGAATGGAGTCCACATATTGCTGGCCTGTTCGGATCATTGACACTGCTCCACGGGGCGGTACCGTTCGCTTAATAATCGCGCATCGCGTGCTTCGGATAAACTAGCGTTTTACTGCATATTGCTTCCGAAATTATGAGGCCCGCGTCACAACGCTCAATGCCTCTTAAGTACTTGCTTTTTAAGTCAATCGCTCGAGCAGCGCGTCCAGCATCGCATCACAGCGCAGCAGCTGATCCGCGGCGACGAACTCGTCCGGCTTGTGTGCCTGGTCAATCGATCCGGGACCGCAGACGACGCTCGGTATCCCGAGCCGGCCGCTGAACAGTCCGCCTTCGGTGCCGAAGCCGACCTTGATGCGCTCACGGTTGCCGGTCAGGGCCGCGGCGAGCTCCACGACGTCGGCGTCAGGTGGGGTGTCGAGGGCCGGATAGTCATTGAAGAGCTCGAGCTCGATACGAATGTCGGCATCGCCGGACTTGGCCTTCGCGATGAGCTCGGCGTCGGCGCGGATGGCGCCGATCAGCACTTCCGGATCATCGCCGGGCAGATTGCGGATTTCGATCTCGAGCTCGCAGCGCTCCGGCACGATATTCAGAACCGTGCCGCCGGCGATCACGCCGACGTGCAGGGTCGTATAGGGGGTCTCGTAGTCCGCATCGTGTGCGCCGCTGTCCGCAATTCTGGCCTGGCGCTGGCGGATGCGCTCGATCAGCGCGGAGGCCATGTGGATCGCATTGATACCCAGATGCGGATAGGCGGCGTGCGCCGCACGACCATGGCAGACTGCCCTGAGCGCGCTCTTACCCTTGTGAGCGACTGCCGGTCGCAGCAGAGTCGGCTCCCCGACGATGCAGAATCGCGGCTGCGGACTCCAGTCCGCCATATCCTCGATCAGCGAGCGGACACCCACGCAACCGATTTCCTCATCGTAGGAGAATGCGAGTTGCAATGGGATGCGCAGCGGCTTTTCCGCGGCAAGCCGCGCCGCCCGCAGCGCACAGGCCAGAAAGCCCTTCATATCCGCGGCGCCGCGCGCATACAGGCGCTCGCCGCGCTGCCGCAGCTGAAAAGGATCGCTCGACCAGCTCTGGCCATCTACCGGCACGACATCCGTGTGGCCGGACAGCAGAATGCCCGCCGGCCCCACAGGGCCGATGCTGGCATAAAGGTTGGCTTTGCGTCCCTGCGTATCCAGGTAGATTTTCGACGAGACGCCGCAATCCGCCAGAAGCTCCCGTACATACTCGATCAGAGACAGATTGGAGTCGCGACTGACCGTCGCGAAGCCCACGAGCCGCTCCAGGATCTGCGCGCTGTTCATTACCCCGCCGATGAACTTAGCCGACAGCCGTCAGCTCATCTTCAATGCTCTTTGAATGAGTATGCCACCGTAAAGCCAATCGTGCGCGGCTGCGAGACGATGGTTGCGTGCGGTTACCGTAGATGGCGGGATCCGAGTACGAGGTGATACCCAGCGTGTTGGTCAGGTTGTTGACGTAGAGCGACATGAGCCAATGGGCACGCGCGAGGCTCAGCCTTGTCTGCAGCATCGTGTAGCCCGCCACGGTCGGCACCGTACCGGAGAGTGCCGGAACCAGCGAGCTCTGGTAGTGACCGCCGATATCGTAGCGCAATTGACCATCACCCAGCGGAATCTCGGTAATCGCGATGTCGAGCGCGACGCTGTTCAACGGGGTGCCCGGCAGCGGACTGCCGAGCGCCGGCGGGGGCACCGACTCATTGATATCCAGCGGATTGAGCGAGGTCAGCTTGGTCTGATCGTAGGTGTAGCTGAACTGCGTCTCTAAATGTCGCGTCCAGAGCGCTTCAAGATCGCCTTCGAATCCACGGCTGAAGGCATCGCCAACATTGAGCGAGGCCGGCAGCACCAGCGGGGTCAGCTGTACGCCTTCCTGCACGTTGTGCCATTGGATGTCGAAGATGTCGGCCGAATAGCGAAAGCGGTTGATCAGGGTGCCTTTGATGCCCAGCTCATAATTATCCGCGGTGTCCGGCTGCAGCTTCTGGAGCGCCGGGGGCGTAACATAAAACTCGGCAGGCTCGGCAGCCGGCAACGCGTTGACGCCGCCGCGACGGAAGCCTTGCGAGAAGGTCGCATAGATCAAATTGCTGTCATTGAGCTTATAGGAAGTATTGGCCTTCCACAGCGCCCGACTCCAGGAATCGCTCAGTGAGCTGTTGGCGACTGGCGGCGGCGGCGCTATCACCGTAAACAACTGACCCCCGCCATCGAACAGCAAACCCGTCTGCTGCGATTGTGAGACCGTCTGCTTGAATACGCGCGTGCCGCCGGTAATGCTCCAGGCTTGTGTCAGATGTGCTGTGAGCTCGCCGAACGCGGCATAGTCCTTGAACCGCGTTTCGAAATCGCCGATATAAGTCTGATCCTTGACGATCGGAATGCCGTCCACAAAGTTGGTGGCGCCCGGGGTGTAGGCGGTCTCGCCGACACCGCAGTACGACGGAATCTCAAAATCGAATTGGTTCGTGGTTGCCGGACCGTAGATCGACGAGCAGGCGTTAAAGTAATTCAGATAACCGGGAAAGAATTCATGTTCCTGAATGTTCTGATACTCGTTCTTGTAGAACAGGCCGCCGACCCAGTCGAACGTGCCGCCGAGCTTTGATGCGAGGCGCAGCTCCTGCGTCAGGGGCCGATCATCCAGCTCATCGTGCCCGACCACTAAGGTGCGTGGGTCCTGGCCGTAAATACTCTGATAGAAGCCAAAGTTCGAATAGACGGCGGTCAGGTCATCCATCGAGTGGTTCAAGTGTTGAGCCCAGGATGTATCCGAAGTCAACGTGGCGAAGCCCATATCGTAGTCGAGCGCCAGGGATATCAAGTCGACCGCATCGTGAGCGCCTTCGAGACTGTTGTCGGCGTTGGACAGTTTGTCGACGCCGCCGGGCACCGGCAGATTGTAGAGTTGCGCGACCGGGGTTGGATTGACGCAGGGAGAGCCATTCGCCGCGCCATTCGCGCAGCTGTTGGCCAGGGAGCCTTGCTCGCCCGCACCCAGCATTTGATTGTACGCACTAGTGTTGGTCGCCGCGTACGGAAAGCCGTTCGCTAGTCCCAACTGGTAGTAATAATTAAGCTGTGCGTGGAACTGATCGTTTGGCTTCCACAGCGCCGCGAAACGCACGTCGTGATACTCGTACGAATTGGTGCCGTCCTTCCCGTATATCACCGGCGGACTGAATAGATTGCCGGGCTGCGCCGCTATCGGCTCACCGGCTGAATTGTGCGCATATAAATTGGGCTGATTGCAGCCGCATGTTGAAATACAGCGGCGTGTCATCGACGTAGGTCGCCACCGGCGGCACGACCGGCGTTGCCAAACCCAATTGGCCCGCGGTGCCTTCGCTGTTCAGGCCACGAATGATCAGTCCCGAGCCGTTGATGCCGCTGAATGGACCCTTGTCGGTGAAATTGACTCCGGCCATCGAATGCGCAAGTGCGGACATGTCCTCGATGCCGGCTGTCTCCAGATCGGCGCCCGAGACCGCGGTAATACTGATCGGCAAATCTTGCGCGGATACTTCGCGCCGCGTCGCTGTCACGACGACTTCCTGCAGCGAGAGACCTTGATCCTCGGTATCCGTGTCTGCCTGAACGTGTGTGCCGTAGATCGCCGCCATCACCGCCGCAGTCAGCGACGTGACTTTCTCGATGCGACCCGCTCCACGGCGTGGATCGATTGCTATGGATCGTCGCGCGCGCTGCGTTGCCGTCATGACTGCTCCCTACTTTGTTCGCTTAATCACCGAAGGCGTGTTGCCCCATCCACACCTCAGTTGTGCGATGCCAACACGCATTCCGGAGTCGGTAAATTGATCTTTTATAATTCACTGCTTTCGAAAAACGGAAGCAAAAGCTAGTTTTTCCTTTTTTTGCCCGTCCCTGGTGCGCGCGATTTTCTTTTGCGCCATAACGGTGCCAGAGGGCGCGCTGCCGCCTCGCCGCCGCCTGCGAAATTCCGTAGACTGCGCAGGTCATGGATACCTGCGCTGCGCTGCAATTGCGTATCGATCTGGCTGCGGTGTTTCGCATCGCGGCGCGGATGAGGTGGGCCGAGGCGGTCGCTAACCATTGCAGTGTGGCCGTCGACAGCGAAGGCCGACATTTCCTGATCAACCCGCGCTGGCAACTCTTCAGTCACATTCGTGCCTCGGAATTGTTGCTGCTGGACGCGAAGGCTACGGCTGATGAATTGCCGACCGACCTGGATTCGACCGCCTGGTCGATTCACGGCACCTTGCACGCTCAGGTCCCGGCAGCGCGCTGCGTCCTGCACGTGCATCCGCCCTACGCGACGGCGCTGTCTTGCCTCAAGGATCCGCAGATCAAGCCGATCGACCAGACTTCAGCGCGTTTCTTTAACCGCGTCGCCATCGACGGTGGCTACGACGGCATGGCGAAGAGTGCCGATGAGGGCCTGCGCCTGACCAGGGCGCTCGGCGACAAGCGCGTGCTGATCATGGGGAACCACGGCGTATTGGTCGTCGGCGACAGCATTGCCGAGGCGTACGATGCGCTCTATCACCTCGAGCGCGCCTGTCAGATTCTGGTACTGGCCTATTCGACCGGCCAGCCGCTGCATGTTCTAAGCGATGAGATCGCCGAGAAAACCGCGCAGGACTGGCAGGATGACGGCGCCTTTGCCCGGGCCCACTTCGCGCAAATGAAGCGGCTGCTCGATGCCGAGGAGCCGAGCTACGCTCAGTGAGTCAGCAGCCCGTAGAGTTCGGGTCGGCGATCGACACGGTAGGGATAGGTCTGGGCGGCCTCATCCTGTGAGCGCCGGCTGATCGCGCCAATCAGCAACGCGTCCTCGGCGCCCGCGGATACCAGGGCTCTGCCATCGGTACCGGTCAGGCACGAGCCGCCCAGAAACTGCATGCCGTTTTCCACGCCCGCGTGGTTGCAGTATGCGACGTAAACCTGGTTCTCCACCGATCGCGCCGGCACGATGAAATTCGGTATCGCTGCATACTCATCGGTCAGTGCGGTCGGAATCAATATCGCGTCGGCGCCCAGCAGCGTCAGGCTGCGCACGGTCTCAGGAAACTCCACGTCGTAGCAGATCAGCAGACCAAAATTGAAGCCCCGATAGTGGAACGGGGGTTCAAAATGGCTGCCCGGGCAATAGGCATCGCGCTCGGCCGGGCCGAACAAGTGCGTCTTGCGGTAATGGGCCAACGCTACTCCGTCCGGGCCCAGAACCTGCACGGCGTTATAAACACGCCCGCTGTCCACATCGCGCTCGCCATAGCCATAGACAATGGCGATGCCATATTGCCGCGCAATCGCAGCGATGCGCTGCGCTGAGGGACCGTCGCGAGGCTCCGCCAGCGTGTTGATTGCAGCCCCGATGTTGTAGCCGCAGAGCCAGCATTCGGGACACAGCAGTAACTCTGCCCCACCGGCGGCAGCTGATTGAGCCGTGCTTGCAAGCGCATCCAGATTGGCCGCGACATCGCCCGGAAATCCAACGGTTTGCCACAATGCGAGCTTCATCGCCTCAGCACCGTTATGGCGCAAAACGGCCTGTCGCAGGCCCGCGCTGCCCCAAGCGTGCGCACGTGCGACGCAGAAATTGCACGCTTGCGCGCTGCGCAGCATAGTCCGGCATGCAGCCATGATAAACCGCGAGCAGTCGGCCCGTCTCGAAATCACAACGATCCAACCGATCGCGCTCGATCAGCGCCATGGCACATCAGCGGATCTGTTCACCGTCTGGTTTGGTGCGAACCTGATGCTGCTGACTGTCGTGACCGGCGGCCTCGCGGTGACGATATTCGGACTTTCATTCGCCTGGGCCGTCCTCGGGCTGACCATCGGTAATCTGGTCGGCGCCGTGTTCATGGCACTTCATTCCGCCCAGGGTCCTGCGCTGGGAGTGCCGCAGATGATACAGACGCGCGGCCAGTTCGGATCTATCGGCTCGCTGCTCGTCGTCAGTATCGTGATCATCATGTACGTGGGCTTCCTCGCTTCCAATCTCGTACTGGGTGGGGAGGCGCTGAGCAGTCTTGCGTTGGGCGTGTCGGATACGACCGGCATCGTGTTGCTCGGCGCACTCGGCGTCATCGCTGCCATCTTCGGCTATGACGTGATTCACACCTACGCGCGCGTTACGAGCTATGTCGCCGGCGCCGTGCTGCTGCTCACATTCATCTGGATCATCTGGGTCCACGGCTTACCCGCGGACTTCCTGTCGCGCAATTCGCTGAGCGCCTCGGGAATGTTGGGCACGATCTCTGTCGCAGCGCTCTGGCAGATCGCCTATGCGCCCTACGTTTCGGACTATTCGCGCTACATGCCGCACGACACCGGCGCGCGCTCGGCTTTCTGGGCGAGCTACTGGGGCTGCACGCTCGGCTCGCTGTTGCCGATGATCCTCGGTGCGATGGTCGGTCTTGCCTCAAGCAACAGCAATCTGATCGCGGCTCTGGCAGCTCTAACCTACGGCATCGCGCCGTTGGTGCTGATCGTCTTCTCGGTTGGTGTGGCCACGGGCAATGCGATGAATCTCTACTGTGCCGCGCTCTCGACGATGACCTGCGGCCAGACGATCTTTCCGACCTGGTCACCCGCAGCCGGTGCCCGCGCCGTCATCACCTTGGTCCTGTTCGCCGCATCGCTCGCCGGAGCATTGCTCGGCAAAAGCTCTTTCCTCGTCAACTACACGGATTTCATCCTGCTGCTGCTGTATGTGCTGGTGCCGTGGACCGCAATCAATCTGGTTGATTACTATCTGCTGCGGCGGGGCCGCTATCACGTCGCCTCGTTCTTCCGCCAGGACGGCGGCATCTATGGGCGCGTCAATGGCGTGGCCGTCTCGTGCTACCTGCTCGGCATACTCGTGCAGCTGCCCTTCGTAGCCTCGCCGTTGTACACCGGCCCGATCGCTGTGGCGCTCGGTGGCGTCGACCTGTCGTGGATCGTCGGACTGTTGGTTACCGCGCCCGCGTACTACTGGCTCGCGCTGCGCTCACAGGCCCGGGATGCGGCGCGGCTCTCGGCAGCACAGGCGTCAGATTGAGGCCAGGTAGCCGCCATCGACGTAGAGAATCTGGCCCGTGATGTAGGAAGCCGCAGCATCTGCGTCTGCCAGCGCTCATCCTGATAAAACACTTCCGTCAACGCAGTGCGAAAATAGCCCGGTCCAATCCCGTTGACGCGGATGCCTCGCGCCGCCCACTCGGTCGCGAGCGTGCGCGTGAGCCCCGCCAGGCCGGACTTCGAAGCCCCATACGCCGCCGCACCTGGCACGCCGATCTCGGATGTGAGTGAGCACATATTGATGATTGCCCCGCCGTACTGCATGCGCCGAGCCGCGGCCTGGGCACAGAAGAATGCGCCCTTGAGATTCGTGCCGACGATTCGATCCCAGAGCGGCTCGGCAACATCCAGAGATGGACAGATCTGCTCAACGCCAGCGTTGTTGATCAGGATGTCGAGTCGGCCCATGCTCGAGCGAACCCGCTCGAAGGTTGCATCGATGCTCGCGATATCGGCCACGTCGAGCGCGAAGAGTTCAGCCTGCAACTCCTCGGCGACCAGCTCTTGATGGATCTCCTGCAACGCACGTTCATCGCGCGCCATCAAAGCCACTGCGGCGCCGGCGCTCGCGAGCGCGCGAGCCGCGGACTTGCCGATGCCTCGAGACGCGCCCGTTATGGCAGCGACCTTGCCGGTCAGTAGAAAAGGTGTCTGCGCCAAGGGTGCCCCAAAGGTGTCTGCGCCATGGGCGCCGGTCGTGATTAGTCTTTGATCCGTTCGCGCACGTAATCGGCCAGCTGCCACAAGGCCTTCTCAAGGTGACTAAACCTCCCTGGCGCCGCCGAGCGCGTGGCTGCGCCGCGCTGCTGCATTTCATTGACAGCAATATCCTCGTCATTGACGACGAGCAGGAACTCGCGTTCCGCAGCCATCTTCTTTTCGTAATCGGGCTGCTCGAACGCCTCGCGGCGCACGATAATATTGGACTGCAGTCGTGTCCGGCTCGCGCCCATGGGTTGCAGGCAGAACCAGTGAACGCGATCGGGCAACACGTTCAAGAGGTGATAGGGATAGACCAGATAAAGCCGGAATTCACGCCGCTCCTGCGCGCTCATCTCGCCCAGATCCGGAAAGCCCACGGCGATCTTCTCGTTCGGCAGATCCTCGCGCGCTGGAGCATGGCCGACCGTCCAGGCGGCGCGTCCATCCTCGACATAGGTATATCGCGCCGGGTAGGCACGTTCGAACGTCTCCGGATGTGCGGCAATGTGGTGATAGCACTCCATGAAGGTCTCGACCACGATCTTCCAGTTGACCTGGCAGTCATAGTCGATAGAGGTAGCGACCACCCAGTGCTCGGGTCGCCACCTCGCGAATAATCCGGACAGCTCGGTCAGCTGCGGCGCCAGCGGCGCCGCATCGCCCGAGAAGTTCAGATAGATGAAGCCGTCGATAATCTCGGTACGAAACTCGGGCAGACGGCAGGATTTCGGCTCGAATTCGGCCTCCTCCATCAGCGGCGCGCCGAGCACGCGCCCGTCCAGCGCGTACGCCCATTTATGAAACGGGCAGGAGAACCGGGCGGTATTGCCGGCGCCATTGACCAAGGGCGCCCAGCGATGCAGACAAATGCGCGAGAGGGCGCGGATGCGGTCGGCGGCGCGTACCACCACTATCATTTCGCCCAGCAGGTCGATCGTGAAGAAGTCGCCGGTCTTCGCAACCTGCGACGTGTGGCCGATCACGACCCACTCCTTGCGAAAGATGCGCTCGACCTCGAGCTGGAAGAAGGCTTCCGAGGTATAGGCTTCGGGCGGCAAGGTCTTGGCACGACTCAGCGGCTGATGGCCTCCGGTCAGCACCGATCGCACCAGAGGCTCGAGCAAGTCCCCTGATATTTCTTCGCGTTGGAGCATTGAGCTGCTGTCCATCAGACCTCTCTGTCACAGCCAGCCATGCAAGTCTCGCACCAACCGTGGCTACAGTCTCGTGTTATCCTGCCTCGGCGTGGAAACTCTTACGGCCCCGCAGCAATCAGCGACGCTCCCGGCCACGGCGGAATGGTTAGGTGCTGGCACCCCGTTCACGCTCGATGAGATTCATGCTCTGTTTGAGAGCAATTCGCCGGTGCTGCGCGACAATCCGTACGCGCTCGGGCTCCCGGTCAACACCTTGCGCGCTCTGCGCTCCGACTGGCGGGTGTTCCTGCGATTCTGCGACCTCAACGGCTTCCTGGCGCTGCCCTCCTCGCCCGCGATCGTCACACGCTTCATCGAAGAGGCCTACAGCGCGGCGGCCAGCAGATCGGTTTCCACGGTGGAGCGCTACCTGTCGAGCATCTCGCGCGCGCACACGCTCTCGAATCTCCCGGACCCAACCCGTGCCGTGCAGGTCAAGGCCGCTTTTCGCCACCTGAGCCGCGGGCGACACGCGAAACAGCCCAAATGCGCCTTGCGCTGGAGCCAGATCAACTACGCTCTCGAGCATCTTCAGAGCGGCAATCCCCTTTGGGATCTGCGCGCCAAGGCGCTGCTCGCCGTCGCCTACAGCACGATGGCACGGCGCTCCGAGCTCGTCGCATTGACCATCGCGGATGTCAATATCGATGCGCAGACCGGCGACGGGACTGCGATCATCCGCATGAGCAAGGTCAATCGTGAAGAGGCGCGCTACCTTGCGCCCGATGCGGTCGGGCCGCTGCAAGCCTGGCTCGCGACTTCGGGCATCATCGAAGGCCCGATCTTCCGGCGCTTCGAGAATACAGGTCACGTCGGCAAACGCGCGGTTCAACCGCAAGAGGTCGCCCGGATTATCCAGCGCATCGGACGGCTATTGAACGCGCAGCATCCCACCTCAGCGCCGATCTGGCCCCTCGAGCATCTGGCCGCCCACTCAACGCGAATTGGCGCGGCACATGACATGGCCGCAACCGGCATCGATCTGACCAGCATCATGCATTCCGGAGGCTGGACCGATCCCAAGATGCCTCGCTACTACACGCGCGAGTTGGCGGCGCGCGAATCGGGCATGGCCCGCATGATGAAAGCCAGGAAACAGACTGCAAGCTAAAAACTGCAACCTAAAAGGGGCGTATCGACATGGCAAAGGCGTACTGGATCACCTGCTACCACGAGATCACGGATCCGGCGAAACTGGCGGCCTACGCGAAACTTGCGGGGCCTTCGATCGAAGCCGGCGGTGGACGTTTTCTCGCGCGCGGAACCGCTGCGCGCGCTTTTGAAGGCGGGAAATTGGAGCGCACCGTGCTCATCGAATTTGACTCAGTGGAAAAGGCGGTCGCGACTTATGAGAGCGCCGGCTATAAGGCTGCACTGGCCGCGCTCAAGGGCGGCGTCGTGCGCGAGATCCGGATCGTCGCCGGCGTCTAGGCAACTACCGGGCCGTCTTGCCGCCATCCACGGGCCACGCTGCGCCGGTTACAAACGCCGCCGCATCGCTCGCCAGAAACGCGACGACTGCCGAGATGTCCCTGGCATGGCCGAGCCGCGCGAGCGGCACGGTCGCGATCTCGGCGGCTCGCGCCTCCTGGGATTTGCCGTGCGTCTGGAATTCCGCCTGCAATAACGCGGTGTCGATCGGCCCTGGACAGACCGCGTTAACCCGAATGCCAGTTGCTGCGAGCTCGACTGCGAGCGCCCGAGTCCAGGCCAGTATCGCGCCTTTGGTAGCGCAATACGCGCTGTAATCCGCCGCGCCGACGAGCGCGAGCTCGGAGGCGATGTTGACGATGGTGCCTCGCCCGCTCGCGCGCAATGCCGGCACTAATGTCCGGGTGATACGAAATGCCGCGATGAAATTCACCGCGAACAGCCAGTCCAGCAGCGCATCATCGGTCTCGCCCAATGAACGCAGACGGCTCACGCCCGCGTTGTTCACGAGTATGTCGCAGCGCTGCTCCAGGCGTGCCAGCAATTCCACGAGCACGCGATCGACATGCGCGCGCTCGCTCAGATCCACGACGTAGGGCACGAACCGCTCGCCGCCGAGCTCTTGCGCCAATCGGCGCAGTGCATCGGCGTCCCGATCAAGACCGTGCACCTTCGCGCCTTGTTCAATCAGTTGGCGCGCGATGGCGTTACCAATGCCGCCGGCAGCGCCGGTGACGACGGCGCTGCGGCCCTCGAGGGATTGATTGGACCGATCCAAGGCTATGGAATCGGCGTCAGACCACCGTCAGGAATGAGACGCCATGCGCGCCGACATAGTTGTCCGCGCGACCCGGCCCTTGACCAGGCTTTCCATAGTCGTCCGAGAGCACGCGCCGAACGCGATTGCGATGCCAGGTGCGCAGCAGTTCCGACAATGGCAGAACAGCCCGCGTCTGCTCGCCGAATACTCCCTCATGCAGCGTCGGCAACCGATACCACGGCACCGAGGGACGATGATGGTGCGCGTTGTGGTAGCCGAAATTCAAAGTCAGAAGATTGATCCAGGGATACCGGTAGGAGATCAAGTTGGAGAAAGTGTTCTCCTGCTCGTATCGTTGGTCGCGACCAGTCATGGATAGAGGTTCATCGGGCTCAATGAAATACTGAGGAAAGGTATGATGAAACGCGTCGAAGAAATTAAGCGTGTGCAGCAACAGCACCATCGCTATCCCGTACAACAGCAGCGCCTTCAATGACCACAGACCCAGCAATATGAGCAGCGCACAGCGCACGACCAGCATCGTCGCGGCCCGCGGCAGATGCCGACGCTGCGAGCGCACGAAGAACGGTCTCCATACGACCTGTAAGTGCATCAACACTTCAGTCGCCGGCACGTAAAGCCATTCGAGGGTTTGCATACTGCGGCGCACCCAGGGCCGTCGGCGCATCAGGCTTTTGAAATCGAAGCAGGTGACATCCGCACGATCCAAATGATGCCGAATGTGCATGTGTCGGATGCGCTCGAACGACGCATAGCTGGAGCCTGCAATAAAATTCATGACTTCGCCGGTCAGATGATTGGCCTGACGTGAGGTGAACAGGTTCTGATGCGCGGCTTCGTGGATCAGATAGGCGGCCAGCACCATCGTGTGAAAGCACAGCAGAACGCCCAGGATGTTCAGCGCGATCTCGTGCGCGCCCATCAGCGGAAATGAGACGACCCAGGCGCCGCAGGTCCAGGCGAGCACCAGTGAATTGGCGATCGCCGCCCGGCGGTCATGAAACAATGTGCGCCGGGCAGGCACAGCGGCGGCCACATTCATCCTCAAACCTCCCTTCAGGGCGCAAATTATACCCTGCAGACCGCGCATCTGCCTGACCTCGACCTTCCCGCCGGCTTCAGGGTAGTCTAAAAGCCGATTCCATGACTCCCCAGGACTGCGATTTGAACACGTGCACGTGCGAGGATGGATCGTTGTCACTCGGCGACGTGCGGCTGCAGTCGGGGAATGTCCTGCTCGACGCGCAGCTTGCCTACGGCACTTTGGGTCGATTGAACCAGGCACGCGACAACGCGATCGTCATGCCCACCTACTACACCGGCGAGCACCGCAGCTACCTGCCATTGATTGGTGAGGACAAGGCTCTCGACCCATCGCGTTATTTCATCATCATCCCGGATATGTTCGGCAACGGTCTGTCGACGTCGCCGAGCAATTACAGGGCATTGCACGCCGGCCCATTTCCGCGAATCACGCTCTACGATAATGTGAACCAACAGGCTCGCCTGGTTTTCGAGCACCTGAATGTCGCCGAGGTAGCGCTCGTCACGGGATGGTCGATGGGCGGGATGCAGGCCTATGTCTGGGCGGCGATGTTTCCGGATCGGGTTCGCCGGTTGTTGCCATATTGTGCCGCCGCGCGCACGTCGCCTTATAACCTTGTGTTTCTCGAAGGGCTCAGGGCTGCGCTGCAGGCCGATTGCCATTGGCGTGCTGATGGATGTCTGCAGCGACCGGAAAAGGGATTGTGCGCATTCGCGCGTGTGTACGTGGGCTGGGCCTATTCACACCTGTTCTTCCGGGACGGATTATATAAACAGTTGGGATTCGCAACGCTCGAAGCGCTCATGCAAGACTGGGAGAATGATCATCTGACGCTCGATGCCAATGACCTGCTCGCAATGCTCGACACATGGTTACACGCTGATGCAGGCGACATCCCTCAATTTGGCGGCAGCACGCAGATGGCGCTGAAGGCGATTCGCGCCCGTACCGTTTTGTTGCCATGCTCGACCGATCGCTATTTCTCCCCGCTCGATAACGAGCTTGAGGCGCGGCTGATTCCCAACTGCGAGCTGCGTATGCTCGAGTCTGAGTTCGGGCATTGCTCACTGTCCCCGGGTAAGGTGCCGCAGGACATGCAGTTCCTGGACGATTGCCTTGGGCACCTGCTCGCGAACTGAGTGCGCAAAAGGATCTGAATAATGAGTGATAAGCTCAATGGCGCGCGCGCGCTGGTGCAAACGCTGGTCAATTGCGGCGTCGATATGTGCTTTGCGAATCCGGGCACCTCCGAAATGCACGCTGTTACCGCTTTCGATTCGGTCACGGGTATTCGTCCCGTGCTGTGCCTGTTTGAGGGTGTCGTGACCGGCGCCGCGGACGGTTATGCCCGCATCGCAGGTAAACCGGCCGCCACCCTGCTTCATCTGGGTCCCGGTCTGTCCAACGGCTTAGCGAACCTGCATAACGCGCGCCGAGCCTCGACCCCGATCGTCAACGTGGTCGGCGATCATGCGACCTTCCACCTGCAATATGACGCGTTGCTGACATCGGACATCGTAGGTCTTGCCAGAGCCGTGTCCTCCTGGGTGTTCGAGTCCAAGAGTGCAAACAGCGTTGCGGCTGACGCAGCGCGCGCGGTGCAGGCGGCGCGCGCCGCTCCCGGTAGCATTGCCACGCTGATTCTGCCGGCCGATACGGCCTGGAATCCGGCCGAGCGTGCCGCGCCGGCATTGGACTACATCCGTCCGGCACAAGTCGAAGCGAGCACGATCAAGGACGTTGCCAAGCTACTGTCAAATGGCAAGAAAACGGCCATGTTGTTGCGTGGGCCGCCGCTGATCGGCGACGGGCTCGAGGCAGCCGGCCGCATTCAGGCGAAAACCGGCGTCAGACTCTTGTGCGACACCTTTGCACCACACGCCGAGGCCGGCGCCGGACGAGTGCCGGTCGATCGGATCCCGTATTTTGCCGAGCAGATCGTCGCTTCGCTGGCGGGTACCGAGCAGATGATTCTGGTTGGCAGTAAACCTCCGGTATCATTTTTTGGTTATCCCGACAAACCCAGTTGGGGCGCACCGCAGGGTTGCGTATTCAGCACGCTGGCCTATGCGCACGACGACGGCGTCAAGGCGCTGCAGGATCTTGCGGACGCGCTCGGCGCAACATCGAAATCTCCACAACGTACGTCGTTGCAGTTGCCCGAAATGCCCAACGGCGAGCTCAACCCCGTCAACGTAGCGCAGATCATCGCGCGGCTGACGCCCGAGAACGCGATTTACGCCGAGGAAGCGGCGACCGCCGCTGATGCCTTGCTCACCCAGCTATCCCGCGCGCGCGCACACACGCATTTACCACTGGCCGGCGGATCCATCGGCCAGGGTGTGCCGCTTGCCGTCGGCGCCGCGCTCGCCGCCCCGAGTCGCAAAGTCATATGTCCGCATGGCGATGGCGGCGCGGCTTACACGCTGCAGGCCCTGTGGACCATGGCGCGTGAGAAGCTCGATGTGACCACGGTCATCTATGCTAATCGCTCCTATGCGATTCTGAATATAGAGCTGCAGCGCGTTGGTGCGATCAATGTCGGACAAAGGGCCCTGTCCATGCTGGATTTGCACAATCCGGAGATGAACTGGACCAAGATCGCCAACGGGCTTGGCGTGGAGGCAAGCCGGGCGACCACCTGCGCGGAATTTGCCTCGCAGTATGATTCCGCGATGAAGGCGAAGGGCCCGCGGCTGATTGAGGCGATGATTTAGCGAGAACACCCCATGCGTATGCGAACCTCTCTCTACACGCTGTTGGCGCTGAGCCTGTCGTTCGCCGGCCTCGGCGGATCGCAGAACCTGGCGTATGCCGCGTGCCAAAGCCCCGCGGCCGAAAGCTCAGCGGCCCAAAGCCAGGCGCCCACGAGCAAAGCCATCTCAAATGTGCTCGCCAGCGCAGTCGAACGCGGGGATACGCCGGGAGTCGTTGCGCTTGTGGTCGATCGCAAGGGCTGCGTGTTCGAGGATTCTGCGGGGAAGCTCGACGTTGTGCACGACGTCCCGTTATCCAGCAACGCGATCTTCAGAATTGCCTCGATGACAAAGCCAGTAACTTCAGTCGCGATCATGATCCTGGTCGAACAGGGCAAGCTCTCGCTCGATGATCCCGTCTCCAAGTACCTGCCCGCCATCGGCCAGCTTCAAGTGCTCACGCACTTCAACGAAGTCGACGGCACATATGAGACCAGACCCGCAAAACGTCCGATGACCATTCGGCATTTGCTCGCGCAGACATCGGGCATGGGCTACGCCTTCTCGAATCCGACCGTCGCCGCCTTGGGGAAGCTCACTCATAAACCCGATTGGGAGCTGCCGCTTCAGCACGATCCGGGTGAGATGTGGATGTACAGCCCCAGCCCGGAAGTACTGGGTCTTATAGTCGAGAAGATCAGCGGCATGTCACTCGAGGATTTTCTGCAACGACATATCTTTGTGCCTCTCGGCATGCACGACACATCATTTGCCGTCCCGCTCGACAAACAATCGCGCGTTACCACGGTCTACCAGCACGTCGACGGCAAGTTCCAGGATATCCCGCAGCCCCCGATTCCCGCTGTGCCGACTCCACCATTTCGAGGCGACGGCGGACTGTGCTCAACAGCCGACGACTACGGTAAATTCCTAAGCATGCTGCTGGGTGGCGGCCAGCTCGGTCACGTGCGAATTCTGAGTGCTCGCTCAGTGCAACTCATGGGCGAGAATCAGATCGGCGCGATCGTCGTCTCGCAACAGCCGGCGGCTGACCCTGTAAGGACCAGGCCATTTCCGCTCGGCGCGGGCCGGGATAAGTTCGGCCTCGGGTTTCAGATAACCGAAGCAAGCAGCGAAGGGTCGAAGTCTCGCAGTCAGGGCAGCCTGAGCTGGGCCGGTATTTATAACACCGAGTTCTGGATTGACCCCCAGCGTGGCATCGGCGGCGTTTTGCTGATGCAGTTTTTGCCGTTCTACGACGAAGCTGCAATCCGCACGCTGAAAGACTTCGAGAATGCCGTGTACGAAGACCTGAATCATGGACCTTAAACTGGTTACGCCGTTTTTGCTAAGCGCCTTGGTGGCTTGGGCGCTGTATCGTCGCGTGCGGCGCAACTTCGGCCCCCAGCCGGTCCGCGTCGGTCGAATGCAGTTCCGTATCGGACTCTTATGCGTGATTGGCGCACTCCTGTTGTTTGTGTCCTGGCGCAATATGCAATTATTCGGCGCACTGATCGGTGGCGTCGCCTGCGGCGTAGCGCTCGGCTACGTCGGCTTGCGGCATACTAAATTTGAAGTGACGCCGCAGGGAAGCTTCTATACACCGCATACCTACATTGGTTTGTTCGTCACGGCGTTATTTATTGCTCGCATCCTATTCCGACTTCTGAGCCTCAATACGGGTTCACACCCGCTGGCTCAGTCGGACCCGAATCCGTTCAATGCGTATCAGAGAAGTCCGCTGACGTTGGCTATTTTTGGCGTACTGGTCGGCTATTACGTCTTCTTTACGATCGGCGTGCTTAAGAATTCCAAAGTCAAAACCATAGCGCCATGAGACGAACGTCCTGATATCGACCTTCCAGTTTTCGGCCCCGCACGCGGGTACCTTCATCTTTGAAGCCAAAGGACTCGTAGAGGCTTATCGCCGCTACGTTGTCCGAAAATACCTCGAGCTCCACCTTTTCAATGCCCGCGTCTCGGGCCAGCGGTAGACAAGCATCCAACAGGCGACGGCCAATACCCTGTCGCCTCCACTCGGATCGAACTCCCATACCGAGGCGGCCGACGTGCGTGAAGCCTTCGGCCGTATACGGGAGGATGTCGCAGAATCCAATGACCTCTTCGTCTAAGACTGCCATGACCTGTGGCAGCGAGTCCTCCACCACCCGCTTCAGGAAAGCGCGAGTCTGCTCGAGCGAAAACCCATCGAGTGTTGCCAGGTGCCACCTTTCTGCCGCCACGGCCTTGATGGCTTGGCGAACAGAGGCAGCGTCTGACACACGCCCGGGTCTGATCAGCACCCGCCGGCCGTCACGCATCTTCTGGACTCGGTCCGCCTAGGTAAGCAGCTTGAATGCATGCACCCAATCATCGTGGAGAAAGCCGGGAATGCACCAGAGCAGGCAAAGCGGTTCGATGGCGCGCGCCGCCTCGGCCTTGCCCATATCAGCAGTTTCCCAGCCGAACTGATCCAGAACGCCGCTGACGATCTTCTT
>JBEKWD010000046.1:0-10276 GCA_049513435.1 Steroidobacteraceae bacterium
CCTCTCGCACCGACCGCTGCCCGAGGGCTTCGCAGCTCCCGAGCATACATTGCAGTACTACGAAGGGCTGTGCTTTCCTGTTGTGCCCGGAGATCCAGGCGGACAGTCGCCGCCGTGCACGCCATGAGGATCGTGAAGCCTGAACGAACTGAAAAATCCGCTCAACGTCGAGAGCTCTTCAGATCGACATCGTAGAGCTGCCGGCTTGGCGCATTCGAGCGGTTACGCGCCACTAATAACTCGGCAATCTGCACGGCGTTGAGAGCCGCACCTTTGCGCAGGTTGTCACTCGAAACAAACAGTACTAAGCCGTGAGGCACGGTGGGATCTCTACGGATGCGTCCGACGTAGCTGGGGTCCTTGCCCGCTGCCATCAGCGGCGTAGGGACATCGACCACGACAACCCCCGGCGCTGCGCGCAGCAACTCGATCGCGCGCTGCACAGAAATCGGCCTGGCGAACTGCGCGTTTATCGATAGCGAGTGGCCCGTATAGACTGGAACGCGAACACACGTTCCCGCGACCGCAAGGTCAGGGATTTCAAGGATTTTGCGGGTCTCGTTCTGCAGTTTTAGCTCCTCGTCGGTCCATCCTTCGTCGCCGCTGTATGCGCCCGCGTAAGGCAATACATTGAACGCTATGGGTGCGGCAAACTTCTTCGGCGCGGGCAGCTCGATCGCATCACCGCTTGCGGCCAGTGCTGCGGATTCGCCGGCGAGCTGTTTGACTTGCATCTCGAGCTCAGCGATTCCTGCGCCGCCGCCGCCGGAGACCGCCTGGTAGGTCGAGGCAATGAGCCGCGTCAGCTGCGCCTCTACATGCAAAGGCTTGAGCACTGGCATCGCAGCCATCGTCGTACAGTTTGGATTGGCGATGATGCCTTTCGGAATGGATTGCAGTGCGTGTGCATTCACCTCACTGACGACGAGAGGCACGAGAGGATCCATGCGCCAGGCTGAGGAATTGTCGATTACGATGGCGCCGTGCGCCGCCACTTTCGCAGCCAGCGAACGCGAAGTGGCCGCTCCAGCGGAGAACAACACGATGTCGAGCCCGGAGTAATCCGCGGTAGACGCATCTTCGACAATGATATCTTCGCCGCGCCAGGGCAATTTACGCCCCGCCGAGCGCGCAGAGGCAAAGAATCGCACTCCGGCCGCGGCGAACTTGCGTTCGTCCAGCACCTCTCGCATGGTTTGACCCACGAGGCCGGTGGCGCCGACAATTCCGATGCGTACCGATGTCATATTAGGCATTGTCGCATACTCGGACGCGGGCGCAATTGACCGGCGAGAGCGCCGCTGACCGAGACGCGTCTTAAGTAATAATCAAGCGCACGTCTGTGAAAAGTGCAAGTAACAAGTACCGCTTACGCAAAGCGACCAGCGCTGATGAGCCCGCGCTGCGCGAGCTGATCGCCCGGTCCATTCGTGCCCTCGGCGTGAACGACTACAGTCGCGAGCAGATCGAGGGCGCCCTCGAGGGTGCGTTCGGGGTCGACACGACCCTGATCCGTGATCAGACTTACTTCGTCGCTGTCGATGGCGCGGGACACATCGTGGGGTGCGGCGGATGGAGCAAGCGTCGCACACTCTTCGGCGGTGATGCACGCAGCGAGCGAGATGACTCGTGGTTAGACCCGCAGGTTGATGCCGCCAAGATCCGGGCCTTCTTCGTCGATCCTGCGCACGCACGTCGCGGCATCGGACGCGCTCTTCTCAAGCGCTGCGAACATGAAGCGGCGCGCACGGGATTTGCCCGTTTCGAGCTCATGGCGACGCTTCCCGGACTGCGGCTCTACGCCCAGTGCGGCTACATCGCTGGTGATCCCATCCAGCATCCGGTGGGGGAAAGTACCACTATCACGTTCGTGCCGATGACTAAGCGGCGTTCGATTGCGAACGAGGAGTGAATAGATGACACGAGGCTGGCCCGCGGTGCTGATCAGCGCCTTCTGGATGCTGTGGGCGCTCTATTGGTTAGTTTCCGCGCGCTCCCTCAAGCCAATCCGGCAACGCGAGTCGCTGACTTCCCGGCTTACCTTTTTTGTAGTGATGCTGCTGGCCGCGGCGCTCCTGCTGGCAGGACATCATCGAGTGCATTGGCTCCAGGCTCAATGGATTGGCGGCGGCTGGACGCGCTACTGGGTCGCGGTCACGCTGGTCGTCGCCGGATTGTCGTTCAGTGTCTGGGCACGACGTACGCTCGGGGGAAACTGGAGCGGCACAGTGAGCGTCAAAGTCGATCACGAGCTGGTGCAGACCGGACCGTATCGCCGCATCCGCCATCCGATCTATACGGGATTGTTGCTTGCGGTGTTTGGATCGGGACTTGTGGCCGGCCGCCTCTATGGCATGGCCGCCTTTCTCTTAGTCGCGGTGGCCTTGTGGTGGCGACTGCGCGTCGAAGAGCGCTGGATGGCGGCAGAATTCGGGCAGCAATACGAGGGCTATCGGCGCTCGAGTTGGGCGTTGATCCCGTTCGTTTTCTAGGCTATGGCGATTTATCGCTGCGCGTCAATTGCTGGCTTTCCTGGCACGGGGATCAACGCTCCCCGAAAAGGGGGCCGCCCATATCCAGCCTGCTTGTTTCGCCTCTAAAAGAGAACCAATACCGTATTCCTGCGCTTCGATTCGCTACGATCCGGGCTAATTTAGCCTGGTCTTCAAGGAACGCGATGCCAAGCCTAACTGAGCCACAGGCGAAGGCTCACATCACCAAATTACTGACCGCGATGAGCCAGGCTGGTGGCTCGGACCTATTCGTGTCCGCGAACTTCCCGCCCAGCATGAAGCTGCGGGGCACCATGCGCCCGTTGACCGATCAGAAATTGACCGCCGAGGTCACGCGTCAGCTGACAAATTCGCTCATGAACGAGCGTCAGCGGGCCGACTTCGCCAAAGATCTTGAGTGCAATTTCGCTATCTCCCTGCCGGGCGTAGCGCGCTTCCGAGTCAATGTCTTCATGCAGCAGCAGCACGTCGGCATGGTTGTCCGAACCATCGTCAATAAGATTCCGGATTTTGCCACGCTCGGGTTGCCGGAAAGTCTCAAGGAGATCGTAACGGCCAAGCGCGGCTTGGTTCTGGTGGTCGGCGCCACCGGTTCCGGCAAGTCAACTACGCTTGCCGCCATGATCAATCATCGCAATCGCACCTCCGCTGGGCACATCGTCACAGTGGAAGATCCCGTTGAGTTCGTGCACCAGTCACGTCAATCGCTAATCACCCATCGTGAAGTGGGGATCGACACGCACTCCTGGCACAATGCACTGAAGAACACTCTGCGCCAGGCGCCGGACGTTATTCTGATCGGGGAGGTTCGCGACACTGAAACGATGGAGAATGCCATCGCATTCGCTGAGACAGGGCATCTGTGCCTTAGCACGTTGCACGCCAACAGCGCCAATCAGACCATCGATCGCATCATTAACTATTTTTCCGAAGAGCGCCGCAAACAGCTGCTCATGGATCTATCCAGCAATCTGCGCGCGATCATCTCACAGCGGCTGGTTAAAACTGCCGACGGGAAAGGCCGCAAGGCGGCGATGGAAATCCTGATCAACACGCCCATCGTAGCCGACAAGCTTCTGAAGGGTGAGTTTCACGAACTGAAAACCATCATGTCGAAGTCCCGAGAGCTGGGCATGAAGACTTTCGACTGGTCATTGTTTGAGCTCTATAACGAGGGCACCATCTCGTACAACGAGGCAATACACAACGCGGATTCAGCAAACGAACTGCGTCTGAATATCAAGCTAAACGGCACGCGTCAGCCAAAGGAGCCTCGGTCTGTGCCTACCACGGCAGAAGAAGCGGACGCTGAAGCTCGGGCCGCGGAATCCCTGACTACATCGGCTAAGGAGCTTTCACTTGAGCCAGATCTGCTCGATGCTGAGGCCGTGCCTTCTGCCTGACGTGGTACCGACGTCTTACCGTTCCTGAGCACGTATAGCTGATCAAGGGTATCCGGATCGCTGTCGATCAATCTTAGTCAGCGTGACAAGCACTCGTCATGTGCAGTTGCTAATCTTACGGGTAACACTCCCTGACGAGCGCCGTAACCTTCATGCGTAACCTCTCGGCGGCACGCAAGCCCGTCAAGCGGCAGGCAGCTTGCCTGACAGCAATCGTCGCGGCGCTCGGCATCGTGCTCGCGGTCTGCAGCGCCAGAGTCTGGGCATGGGACGATGAGGGCCACATGATGGTTGCCGCCATCGCCTGGAAGTATCTCGATGACGCGCATCGCGTGCGTGTCGGCCAACTTCTCAAACTCAATCCCGACTACGAGCAGTGGACGGCCGGCGTCGCACCCAGTGAACGAGCCGAGGTTGCATTCGTCAGCGCGGCGACCTGGCCGGATGCGATCAAATCCGACCCGGGCTACGTGCTCGATGGTCAGAAGCCGCCCGCCGGGCTATCGGGCGGCCAGAACATCGGCTACCAAGACCACCTGCAGCATCGCTACTGGCACTATATCGACATACCGCTATCTGCGGATGGCACACCGACCGTACCGCCGGTGCAGCCGAATGCTCAGACCCAGATCGAGCTCTTTGAATCTTCGATTGCCTCCGCCGGCGTACCTGACGACGTCAAATCCTATGATTTGGTCTGGCTCGAGCATCTGGTGGGCGATATGCACCAGCCGCTGCACGCGACTTCGCGTTTCTCGCATCAGTTGCCCGACGGCGATCGGGGTGGAAACTTAGTCGCCTTGTGTATCAAGCCCTGTCGCGATGAACTGCATGCCTTCTGGGACAATGTCCTCGGTACCGACAGGAGGGCCTCGGTCGCAATCTCTGCCGCGGCGCGCATCACGGCGCCGCCCCAGGCCGCCGCCGCAATATCAGACGACACAACATGGCTGCAGGAGAGCTTACAAGCCGCGCGGGATTATGCTTATGCGCCGCCAATCGGTCCCGGTGCAGGCCCATATACCCTGGATGAACACTACAAACAGGGCGCACTTACGAAAGCCAGGCAGCGCGTGGCCTTGGCAGGCGCAAGGCTCGCCCACCTCATCAACACGAAGCTGAAGTGATACGTTGAAGCCGTCGTACACCGTGGTACGCTGGCGCAACGGTATGGGAAAACAGCCTATGAACCTGCTGCCTCTGCGAGGCCTCATTGCACCCGTTTTCATCGCCTTGGCGATTGCGGCGGGATTTCTCGCTTTTCGGATCAATGCTGAAAGTTTGCGTTCGTTGAGCCTCGTGTTTCTGGTTTTAGGGCTGGCATTTGCCCGCGACGCGCGTCGTCTGTTTGACAACGCAATGCGCGCAGTTCGGGGTGATTCTTCGGGCGAACAAGGGAGTTATCGATGAGACCTGCAATCCGACAGGGGCCGCTGGCGGTTTATTGGCGCGAGTACCGCGGGCTACTGCTGTTTCTCGTGCTGATGTTTGGTTTTCGCTCGGCATGGGCTGACTGGGTGTACGTACCTACCGGCTCCATGAATCCAACAATCATCGAAGGTGACCGACTGCTGGTCGACAAGCATGTCTATGGATTACGGCTGCCGTTTTCGTTGATTCATCTCACAGCAGGTCAGAATCCGACGCGGGGTGACATCATTGTATTTGACTCTCCGCGGGACGGCACTTCACTGGTGAAACGTGTGATTGCGTTGCCGGGAGACACCGTGGCGCTGGATGGCGAACAACTCATCGTCAACGGTATACCTGCCCGGTACGCGGCGGGTGACGCTTCCGAGTTGCGCGGCCTACTGGGCGCGACCCGAGGCCGCGATCCATCAATATTGCGCGAGTCGCAGGTACTGCCCGCGCATGAGATTCTGCTGCTGGGGGATCGACCACAATCGCTCCAGTTCGGTCCCGTGACTGTCCCCGTGGGGATGTACTTCGTGCTCGGCGATAACCGTGATAATAGTTTCGATTCGCGCTTTATCGGCTTCGTGCCAAGACGAAACATAGTCGGACGGGCCACTCGTGTGGTGATATCGCTGAATCCTGATCGATACTACGTCCCGCGTTCGGGACGGCTATTCAGCCCGTTGTACTGACGCGGGCCACCTGACGGTCTGAACTGCAGTACCTATTTCTCGCGAAAATCCTGCAGTACGCTGCCGATCTGCAGTAGCTCGACCTCGTGCGGTTCATCGCGCTCCTTCTCCTTGAGCGCGCCCGCGTACCATTCTCGCATTGCGGCCAGCTCCAACAGGCGAGTGGCATAGGCAGCCGAAGCGGTATCGAAGGGCAGGCCATAGGTCTGAATTCGAAACGCAACCGGGGTAAAGAAGGCATCCGCGGCTGTGAATGCCTTGCCTGACAGGAACGGACCGCCGAAGCGGCGCAGGCCATCGTTCCAAAGCCCACCAAGTCGGCCAATGTCTCGCGCAAGCCCGAGGGGAATTTCCTTTAAGCGTATGCGCACACCACAGTTCATCGAGCAGTGGCTGCGCAATTGGGCGAATCCGGAATGCATTTCAGCGGCCGCGGATCGAGCCCAGGCGCGCGCGCTCGAATCCAGCGGCCAAACGCCGTCGTGCCGTTCGCCCAGATACTCTACGATGGACAGTGAGTCCCACACGATGTTACCGCTATCGATCAGGCTGGGAACTTTGCCGCTTGGTGAGATTTTACGGTAACTCTCCCAGCTCGACGCCTGTCCGAACGGCACGAGGTGCTCAGTAAACGCGATGCCGAGCTCTCGCATCAATACCCATGGCCGCAATGACCAGGACGAATAATTCTTATTGGCAATGTATAGCTCGTACATCGAAGCGATCCCCTCATTTTGGCGCAAGACTCGGGGCACCAGGCAGCGCTGCGAGCCAGCGAAGCACTTCGGCCTGCAGCGCCATGCGATGATCGTTGAAACTATGATCGCTAGGAAAGATCTGGACGGTTTCATGCTGGGCGTGCAGTTGCGTTAGGGCCGGCAGCAGGCCGATGGCTTTGTCGTCGTCGGTATCCCGGTCCGCCGTAATGATCAGGATGTATCGTGTTGCGAGTGCGGAGGCCAGATGGGTTAGATCGAACTGCGCGCCCTCGCGCATCACTTCGGCCAGCAGCGATGGAGTGTTAGCTCCGGTAAGCCTGCCTTCCGCGTCTTTGAACTCGTCCAAGGCGAGCGCATTGCGGCGTGCCCGGGGCAGTGACTCCCAGGCTCGGGTGTCGAAGCTGATGTCCCAAGGCGCGAGCAGTACGACGCCCAGAATCCCCGGAGCATCGCTGGCAGCGCGCGCGGCGACATAGCCACCGTAACTGTGGCCGACGACTACAATTCTTGAGGGATCGACACCCCAGGCCTGAGCACTCGCAGGCTGAGCGAGCAAGTCCAGTAATGCCTTGGCATCGGCAATACCGCCGTTCAAGGTGTATCGACCACCGGATCCCCAGGAGCCGCGGTAATGGAAGGTAATCACCGTCCAGCCTGCGCGGCGCATCGATTGCGCGAGATCCAGGTTCTGCTCATTGCCGGGCAATCCGTGCAAGAGCACGACCGTCGGGTGCACGCCCTCGCCCGCAGGACGGTAAAGCTGCCCATTGAGGGTCGCGCCGTGACTGTTGAATTGAATGCCTTGACCGCTGGCGGGATGGGTCGGGTCGAGCGGCGGGTCGGCGTAGAGCGCTGCGGGCAGCGATGCATCGGGCATAGCGGCGCCAGCGGCCCACGTAAGCCCGACCATGCCAAAAGCCACTATGCGTACGATCTGATTGACGTCGCTCATGCGAAGCTCCTTCTGTCTGGCGCCAACCGTGTGACCCTGACAGATTCCGATCTTCCTGCGCAACATCGTCCTGTCGAGCCAACCCTGCGCTGAGCGCCAGGCACGGCGTAGACTCAGCAGCGGGGAGGAGGGCTAATTCGTGAGGCGCGCGCTCAAGCTCACTCGCCGAGGCGCCTTAGGGGTCGTCGGTAGCGTTCTGACCAGTGCACTGTTGGACGGGTGCGGCGGCGGTTCGGATACAAGTTCTGCTCCCGGCTCGCAGTCGCTAGCAAATCCGCAGCCGGCGCCTTCCGGCCCACAGACGCAGTCGACCGTGAGTGTTTCGGCGAGCGTCGCAGGAGCCATCGGCGCCGGGTTCGCGGGTCTGAGCTATGAGAAGAATTCGATGGCAGTGCCTCGATTTGCGCCGAACAATGCGGACCTGATTGGCTTGTTCAACCGCCTTGGGCCCAGTCTCCTGCGCATCGGAGGCAATTCGGTTGACGAGACGCAATGGACGCCGAACGGTGCCGGTCGGACCAGCGGCGGGGTGGCGCCGTCCGACATCGATGCACTGGCCGGATTTCTGCAGGCGTGCGGTTGGAGCGTGCTGTACGGCGTAAACCTTGCGACCTCGACGCCGGCAGCGGCCGCCGCGGAGGTTGCGTATGCCGTCCAGTCACTCGGCTCGAGCCTTTATGCCATCGAGATCGGCAACGAACCGGATCTCTATGGCGGAAACTACTTCACTACCTGGAGCCTCGAGGATTTCGAGCAGCTGTGGGGTGAATTTCGCACGGCGATTCTTCAAGCCGCACCCAAAGTGCAGCTGACCGGCCCGGCATCGGCGGGCAATATCAGCACTTGGACGGTGCCGTTCGGCCAGCATGTTGGCAGCAGTGAAATTATCCTGCTCACGCAGCACTACTACCGCGGAAACGGCCAGAGTGCCTCCTCGACCGTGGCCGAGCTCGTGAGCCCTGACCCCAATCTGATCGCTGACCTTGCCACACTCAAAGCGGGAGCTGCGACGATCGGTGTTCCCTTTCGCATTACCGAGACCAATTCGTTCTATAACGGCGGTGCAGACGGTGTGAGTGACAGTTATGCCTCATCGCTCTGGGTCATCGATGATCTATTCAACATCGCCTTGGGCGGCGGCACAGGCGCGAATTTTCATGGCGGCGGCGATGGCGACGGCTACACGCCCATCGCCGACAACGATGGCGTGGTGGTCGAGGCACGACCCGAGTATTACGGCCTGCTACTGTTCACGCTCGCGGGGCAGGGCACACTAATGCAGACGAGCGTCGCGGCGGCGGGCTTGAACGTCACGGCCTACGCTGTGCTTGCAAGCGACGGCGGCCTCAGCGTCGTGGTAGTCAATAAAGATACCGTGCAGAATCTCGCCCTTAGCGTCGATACCGGACGGAATGTGAATACGGCTGCGCTACTGGCATTAACAGGACCCGCGCTCAGTGCTACCACCGGCGTCTCCATTCAAGGAGCAGCAGTCGCGCAAACCGGTGACTTTGCGCCCGCTGCGGCCTATACGCCGACTGTGGCAGCCGGGATGGTTACTTGCTACGTTCCCGCTGCCAGCGCAGTACTGATCCAGATTACCTAGCGCTCTCGGTGCCCGATGATTGAAACTTCATAAGGGATATCGCTACCGTGCCTTTACATCCTCAAGCCGCGACCGCCATCCGAGTGGTTGGCGACTTACCAGTTAATCTGGCTCCGGCCGAATTGCGCCGTGCATACGCCGAACAACGTGTCAGGATGCTCCCACCGGCGCTGCCTGTTCCCGTTGTGTACGACGTTTCGATACCCAGCAGCGAAGGGCCGATCGCCGCACGATATTACCGTGCCCGTGACGATGAGAGTGCATGTCCCCTGCTGGTTTTCTTCCACGGCGGAGGCTGGATACTCGGGAGCGTCGACCTTTACGACACTGTTTGTCGCAGGCTCGCCATTAAGGGTAGTTGCGCCGTATTGTCCGTGGACTACAGGCTGGCTCCAGAGACAACATTTCCAGGAGCGGTGCATGACGCGTATGCGGCGACACTTTGGGCCACAAGGAATGCGAGTCAGCTGAAGATCAGTCCGGCGTCCATTGCTGTGGGCGGTGATAGCGCCGGCGGCAATCTTGCCGCAGTTGTCGCACAGATGAGTCACGATTCGGGCGATTTTCGCGTCGCATTGCAGGTTCTCATCTATCCGTGCACAGATATGAGCCGCGAGTACCCATCGTATGTTCGCAATGCCACCGGCTACATGCTGACCAGAGCGGCCATGAACTGGTTTGTTTCAACTTATGTGCCCAGTGCCGCCGACAGGCTGGATCCACGCGCATCCCCAATGCTGCGACCAGATCTTTCAGGTTTGGCGCGCACCTTGATCATCGCCGCGGAGTTCGATCCGCTGGTCGATGACAATGAAGCTTACGCGCTGCGCCTTCAGCAAGCAGGCGTGCCGACCAAGTACGTGTGTTTTCCAGGAATGCACCATCCATTCTTCACGCTAGGCGCATACATTGACGACGCAGCCAAGGCGGAGGACTTGATCGCGGCAGAAATGCAGGACCTGGCGTAGGGTTGAG
>JBEKWD010000047.1:0-10215 GCA_049513435.1 Steroidobacteraceae bacterium
GCGCCCGTAGTCGAGCACAGCGACGCGGTCTGCCGTCGCACGAATCACATCCATGCCATGAGTTATCAGGACGATCGTTAATCTCAAGCGCTGATTGATGTCGCGCAACAGACTCAGTATCGAGCGAGTCGTCTCGGTATCCAATGCTGACGTCGGCTCGTCGCATAGCAGTACGTTCGGATGGTTTGCCAAAGCGCGTGCAATTCCGACCCGCTGTTGCTGGCCGCCCGATAGTTCCCGGGGGTAGTTGCGAGCATGGTTTGCCAGACCTACGAGATCGAGAACCTCTTGGACTCGAGCGCGCTGTGCCTGCACATCCATGTCACCGGCCACCCGCAATGGCAGGCGAACATTTTCATAGACCGTTTTCGAGCCTAGAAGATTGAACTGCTGAAAGACGAAACCTATCTTTTGACGCAGATAACGCAGATCCTTGCCGCCCAGCCGAGTAATGTCCCGACCATCGATCAGCACCGTGCCACTGGTCGGCTGTTCGAGCAGGTTAAGGATACGAAGCAGCGTGCTTTTGCCCGCACCCGAGCGGCCGATGATTCCAAAGATTTCGCCACGCTCGATCGCGAGATCCACGGCATGCAAAGCGTGCGCGTGGCCGAGCGAGGCCCGGTACACCTTATCAACCGACTGCAGACAAATTATGGGCGCTTCACTGGATCTCAGGCGCACCGCGTGAGGGCTCACCATGGCACGGCTACCAGAACACTATCGAACGCCCTTCGATGCTGCGCCGGGGCGGCGCATCCGGCGCGCTCGTCGGGTCGTCAAATGCCGTGTGCGCCGTCAGGCGTGCGCGGCCATCGGTGGCAGACTCGTAGATCTTGAGCAGTGTGGCCTCCGAGGATGTCTGGCGCGGGTACCAATACAAGCTGTGGCGTCGCTGGGAATCAAGTCGGGCGATTCTATGGTGCACGCGTCGCACACGGCCAGCGGTGTTTGTAGCACCGGACCCCGGCTCGGCCGTGCTGTCGCGCAGTGTGTGGTCAACGATCACAACTTTATCGGCGCCGGTGTGGGCCTGGCGCGCGGCGTCGTCAGAACGTTTCCTTGTAGGGCCGCAGATCCAGTTCGTGCGTCCACGCACTGCGGTGCTGTTGGTGCAGTTGCCAATAGGTTTCGGCAATGGCCTCCGGATCGAGGAGACCGTCGGCGCCGGCCTCCGCCGCACGCTGCGGTGCGCTAGTTCGCAGGCGCTCGCCGTCGATACCGCCATCGATCACCACATGCGCCACGTGCACGCCCTGTGGGCCGTACTCTCGGGCGATGCTTTGTGCCAGCGAGCGCAAGCCGGCCTTGGCGGCGGCGAAGGCTACAAACGCAGCGCCCCCGCGCAGCGATGCCGTGGCGCCGGTGAACAGCAAGCTGCCGCCGCCGCTGGCAAGCAGGCTGGGCAGAGCTTCACGTGCAAACAGGAAGCCGGCGTAGGCACTGCCGCGCCAAGCTGCTTCGAATTGCTCGGGTGTGACCTCCAGCGCGGTGCCGCGCACAGCATTGCCGGCGTTGAAGATGGCCACATGCAGCGCACCGAGCCCGCGCACTTCGGCAGCCAAGCGTCGGATATCCTCGACAGAACTGACGTCGCCCGGAATCGCGCTCGCCCGGCCGCCGTCGGCGACAATCTGCGCTGCCGCCGCGCGTACCCGCTCAGCTGTGCGGCCGGTCAGCGCAACGACCAGGCCGGCCGAGGCGAAGCGACGCGCCAGCGCGGCACCCAGCCCGGCCGCGGCGCCGACACCGACGATCCAAGCCACCTTAGGCACTGACTTCGCCATAGTCGATAGTGCTTTCGATCCGATTTCGACAGCCATGACGCGTCGCCGCTGGGGAGGAGCTCAACCTATCGCATTCGCCTCGCATCACCAACTACGATTCGGTTCTGAGCTTATGTAGGCTGTTGTGCAAAGCTATTGGCGCAGCTTCCTGACGCCGCTCACGTGCGCATTGCCGCGTTCGTAAAAACGCAACAGCCGATTTGCATTGCGTGTGATACCGATGCGAACGCTTTTGCCGATCCGGCCATTCCCCTGCGCGGTCGCCGCCAACCAGAGCGAGCCGGCAGCGCACAGGTCCGATCCGTCCTGACCGAGATCAACGTGCAATGCCTTAGTTAATCGTCCCGGGCCTCTGCCGAGGTCAGCCAGGCGCATCGTGCCGCGATTACCAGCCATCATTTCTTCGATGCCCTCCAGTGGCTCGATGGCGCGCAATAGAACTCCGGCACCCACCCCGGGCACCTCGCTCGTCACGTTTAGAAGGAACGATGTCCCATAACTGAGATACACATATGCGTGCCCTCGTTCCAGAAAGAGAGACCGATTGCGCTGCGTCTTTCCACGGAATGCATGTCCGGCTGCATCACCGACCGGATAAGCTTCCGTCTCGACGATACGCCCGCTTAACCTGCCAAAGTCAATGTCATGGACTACGACCTTACCAATCAAATAGCGCGCCAACGCCACGGTATTCACTGGAAGCTCCGCTCGACGCAGGCGCCGCAGCCGACAATGCGATCGCGTTTGATGTGAGAGCGTCAATTTGGGCCTTCATAGCCTACCCGAGCTATGCCTCTAGCCGCGCCCGACAAATGGCATTTGTGTCGCCATAACCGTCAGCGATAACACATTGGCCTGCAGCGGAAGACTGGCCATGTACTTAACGGCCTCGGCGACCAGTTCGGCGTCGAACATGGGCTCGTCGGCGGTTGATCCATCCGCCTGAAGCGCTGCCTTCGCTGCGCGCTCGCCTATGCTCGTTGCAGCGTTCCCAATGTCGATCTGACCGCAGGCGATATCGTAACGCCGCCCCTCTAATGCGGCTGCTCTTGTGAGACCCGTGACCGCGTGCTTGCTGGCTGTATACGCAACCGAATTAGGTCGTGGTGTGGTTGCCGATACGGAGCCGTTATTTATTATGCGACCACCCTTCGGGTTCTGACTCTTCATTATGCGAAAAGCTTCTTGTATACAAAAAAACGCACCGGTGAGATTAATGTCGATGACTGAGCGCCACTCCGCCGGTTTGAGGTCCTCGAGAGGCGTGGCACGCGCGTTGATTCCGGCATTGTTAAACAACAAGTCTAGTCGACCAAATTCAGTACGAATCGTGTCGAACAGCGCCTGCGTCGCATCGCGATCACTAACGTCCGTGACCACAGCGAGCGCGCGTTGCCCCAGTAGCGCAATGTCTTCTGAAACTTGTTTGAGCGGTTGTGCGCGCCGCCCCGCCAACACCACGCTGTAACCTTGCGAAGCAAGCATAAGACTTACGGCCCTGCCTATCCCCGTACCCGCTCCCGTCACAAGGGCCACTTTTGGTGATCCCAGGTTCATATTGTTGGCGTCGGCTCGCAACGGGTGCGCGTGTCCCACGGGAAGTCGGCTTTTTGCGGTCTCATACCATCGTCAGCAGACCGCACCAGAACTGTGTGCCTACCGTCGTGTCCACATCGTGTTTACGAATGAAGGTCAGTTTGCCATCTACCCCAATGCGATACACAGACAGGCCGGCGCTGACATTTGAAACGCCGTTGCCATCACGTACCAGCAGCGCCAGCTGACTGGCGGCAATCAGCACCGTACCACTGGGATCAATCGCAAAGGTGCGGATCTCGAAGCCGTGGCTGTCAATATTTTGGATGCGGCTGGGTTCCCCAGTGGCGGGATTGATCCGCCACACCACAATGTCGTTCTCCCCACCATTCCAGACGTTCTTGCCATTGTAGTCCAGTGTTCCGGAGCCGCGATTTGTCTGATAAACAAAACGCCCACTGGGATGGACATGGATCGGTCCGGATGCCTGGCCGACATATTTGGCTTTGGCGTCGGCATCGACCAGAGCGCTCTTGAGGTATAGCGGCTCGGCGGACAGCGTACCGTCTGCTGCCAGCTCATAGATGCAGATTGAGTTCTCCCGCTCCAATGACACATACGCAAAGCGGTTACCGAAGTCCAGATGCCGAGGTCCGAAGCCATAGCCGTCGTTGTGTGGGGCCAGGGATTGGAGGTTTAAAAGCTGGCCGTCCTGGAAACCGAACACTTTGATGGCACCTGGGTCCTCTGGGTGATCTGGACGAGGATCATTGCCGCGCGTCACCAGGGCGACCGTTTTTCCGGACGGTGTTACTCGGATCTGATGGGCATAAAATCCGGTATCGAGCCTCTGCTGCTGTATCACCTCATCACCAATCGTGGCATCCGGATTAATGCGGTGGACAGTTACACTGCTGGGGACGTTGTAGGCGATTAGCAGGAAGCGGCCGCTTTGATCCACCGTGACATGTATAGGGCGATACCGCAATGCTACAGCTGGCCCGTGCGGGGTGAGGACACCGTATGCACCCACTTGATATACCTGCGCACAGTGGCCCCCCGCGTCGGGATCGAGGCCGCCTGGCTTGGTATTACTGGCGACTACATAGAGAAAGCGTCGGGTAGGATCTGGCCACGCATATTGTACATTGGCGGGTAACTTCACCGAACTGCGCGCGCTGAGGGTCAATGCAGTGACGTCGAGATCGTAAAGTATGAGGTTGGCACCAACGCTGGCGTAGAAGGGCAATGTGCGAGATTGTGCCAAGCTAACAGTTGGAAATGCCACCGCGGCTCCCAATTGGGCAGTGAAAGAGCGCCGGTTCAAGATCGCGCTCCTTCTACTGGATGTTTGCTAACTTGCATGCTTGCTTTGGATAAAGGTGACGAGTTGCCAGATTTGCTCGAGTGTTAGTTGGCCCTTCCAACTCGGCATGCCGCGGGGCGTACCTTCGGAAATAGTGTGGAAGATTTCGCCGGGCTTGCCACCATAGAGCCAGCTATTGTCCGTAAGGTCGGGGCCCATGCCGCCGGTCAGATCATAGCCGTGACAGCCGGCGCAGTTCATTTTGCCGAATAGCACCTTTCCGGCCGCCGCTGCCTCGGCACTGCCCTGGAGGGGATTGACGCTGTCCGGCGTGACTTGCCCGAAAGCGAAGGATGCCAGCGCCATTATCGCCATGAGCGCTGCAAGTGCTCGCACTTTTGTCCCTATTCGTGCGCCGCGCCTGGCGGAGTAGAAACTGGTGCGGCCGCGCCCGCTTGGGTCTGCAGTTGCGTTGTGCCCGTGCCGATGCCTGCGCCATCCACCGAGAATACATAAAGCGTGTTACCGCCAGGTGGGTAGCCCTTGACATGGCGAATGACCGCCGAGCCGCCGCCGACACCAGTATAGACTGCAATATATTCTCGTTTGTCTGGACCCAGGAAGGCGATGGGCTGGCTCATGATCCCCGAGCCCACTTTCTGCGACCACAATACCTTGCCGCTGCGCGCGTCCACGGCGCGGAACCAGCCATCGAGCGTGCCGTAGAAAACAAGATCGGATGCGGTCGTCAAGACCCCGCTCATTCCATAGAGATCCTCCTTGATACCCCAGACCTTGCGACCTTTCACCGGATCCCACGCGATGAATTCGCCCCAATTGCCGCCCGGACCGACGTGGCGCTCCATTTCCATGCCGTCGTAAGGCGCACCGGGAATGTATTTCACTTCATGATCGGTAAGGTCCATGCAACTGTTATAGATTGAGGCATAGAGCAACCCAGTACGCGGGCTGAAGGCGGAAGGTTGCCAGTTCTTTACCCCGACATCTGGCGGGCATATATCCTCGACCTTCTGCTCCACCATCGGATGCTTATCGGCATTGATCACAGGCATGCCGGTCGCAAGATCGATTTTATTTGCCCAGTTTTCGTAGCCGAAGGGTTCGGCCACCAGTACCTCCCCGCTCACGCGGTCGATAGTGTAGGCAAAACCGTTACGGTCGAAATGCACCAGAACCTTTCGCCGAGCGCCCTTCCACGGAATCTCGATCAACACGTTTTCGTTTATGCCGTCATAGTCCCATTCGTCGTGCGGAGTGAACTGGTAGGCCCATTTCGCCATACCCGTATCGGCGTCGCGAGCAAACACAGCCGAACTCCATAGATTCAGACCGGGGCGCTGTGAGGGCACGCGCGGGCCGGGATTTGAGGTTCCGTAATAGATAGTGTTGAGGTCGGGATCGTAAGATACCCAACCCCAAGGGGACGATGCCCCCTGCTTCCACATATCCTTGGGCCAACTGGTTTCGCCCAAATCCTTGCCCACCATCCAGGAATAGAAGGGCTTGAAACCAGGTCCGATGAGAGCGCCCTGGTCCGGGCCATTGGACTGAGCTTTCCAAATGATGTGACCGTCCTTGACGTCCAGCGCCGCCAGCCATCCGGTGCTACCCATCTCGCCGCCGCTATTACCGACATAGACTTTGTTTCCGACCACGAAAGCCGCTTGGGTCATGGTCGGACCATTGGCGACTTCGTCCAACTTGACGCGCCAAACCTCCTTGCCCGTCTGCACGTCCACCGCGACGGTGTGATCGTCGAGTAAGTTGTAGATCAACTTGCCATCGGCGTATGCCCAGCCGCGAAGCACCTTATCGCAACACGCCTCACCAATAGCGCGCGGATCGGGATTGGGCTGGAATACCCATTTGATTGGCGCCCCTGGCTTAGTCAGGTCCAGCGCATAGGCGATGTTGGGAAAAGGCGTGACTACATACATGGTGTCGCCCACCACCAGAGGCGCCCCCTCATGGCCGTACATCTGCCCATCGGAAAACGTCCAGGCGATGCGAAGCTGCGCGACATTCTTGTGACTTATCTGGGTAAGAGGGCTGTAGCGTGTATTGGCATAATCACGCGCCTGCCGGGTCCATTGCCCTGGCTCATCGCCCGGAGCCATATTGGCTGTGGCACCGGTGACCGATCCCATCTCTGCGGCAGTGGAAATCACCGTCGCATAGATCAAAGAAGCCCCAAGCAGAACTTCGCGCAAAGCCATGCCAACCTCCCCGCTTTTTTATCTACGAGATTTCTTGAACTCAGAGCCTACCGCTGCCCCTGCCAGCAGGGCAATGGCAGCGACTTCTACGGCTCGAAAATAGGCCGGTGCAGCGACTATCATCCCGGCAGTGGAATCCATTCCGTCTCGCCGGGAATATTGCCCATCCGACGAGCCGTCCAATCGACCTTCGCCTGCTCGATGCGCTCTTTGCGGGACGACACAAAATTCCACCATATGTGACGATCACCGTCGAGGGGCTCACCTCCAACGACGACATAGTGCGCGCCGTCGGGGCAGGACAATTTTGTTGTCTCGCTACCAGAGAGTATTGCCAGCGTGCCCGACTCAATGCCGAGTCCGTCTACGAGCACACGCTTATCCAGGCTGTAGATCGCATGCTCGCCATTTGTGGGCGGCAGACTTAAGATCGCTCCCGGGCTTGCGAGAATATCCAGATACAAAGTCTCCGAGTACGTAGAGACCGGCGAATGCAGACCGAAGGCCGTTCCGATCAAAACGCGCACGGTCACGCCGCCTGCGTTCCGTGTCGGAATGAGGTGAGCGGGCGTGTGAATAAACTCAGGTTCAACCTCCTCGTCCTGTCTTGGCAATGCCGCCCACAGCTGTAGCCCATGAAGTGTGTGTACCCGCGCCCGCAAGTCTTTCGGCCTGCGCTCCGAATGGACAACGCCTCGCCCGGCGGTCATCCAATTGATCGCACCTGGTTCAATCCGTTGGGTGTTAGCCAGGCTGTCGCGATGAACTATCGCCCCATCGAAGAGATACGTCACGGTTGCCAGACCAATGTGAGGATGAGGGCGTACGTCAAAATTGTTTTCTGGCTTCACCTCAATCGGACCAAATTGGTCAAAGAATACAAAGGGCCCGACGCTTCGTTGATCGGGCGCGGGTAGCGAGCGTCGAACCATCATGCCGCCGCCCAGATCGTGGCTACGAGGTTTTAGAATCTTGACTACGGCCATTGCTCCGGACTAGCGCTGCGCATGATGCAGATGTGAGGATCTCATGAATCGTCGAAAGTTCCTAAGGTCCGGCTCCTCAATGGCTGTTGGAGCCGCGCTTTTGCCTTTGCGAAATTTTGGCTACACAGCAACCCTTCCATTACCGCCGGCCGGCGCGGACGGATGGGTATCTCTCCTGAACGGCCGCGATTTCAACGGCTGGTACTCCGTGCTTGGCAAGTCGGGCAAAGGGGCGGCGGAACAAAGAGGAATGGTGACCGTAGAAGAGAACATGCTACATATAATGGGAAACGAAGCAGGACAGTCAGCGGCCGAAGCGGGCTACTTGGCCACGACGCAGGATTTTGAAAACGTCCACATTCGAGTCGAATACAAATGGGGTGTAAAGCGCTTCGCGCCACGAACCTTTGCAAAGCGTGACAACGGCCTGCTCTATGGACTGGTCGGGCCTGACAAAGTCTGGCCTACCTGTGTCGAATGCCAGATTGAAGAAGGCGATGTAGGAGACGCCTTTCTGCTTGGTACGCGAGGCATACAGGATCAGCACCCTAACGGTCTTTTCGGCCAGAGCTTAACCACTCATGGATGGGACGTTCCCCCAGTCGCGTCGCCGGAGACGGGTCCGCCGCCGGGACCATCTGATATCACCCGCAAGATCAAAGACGGGAACTTCGAAAATCTTGATACCTGGAACGTGCTCGAAGTCATCTGGCAGGGTGATCGCGCCGCTCACATTGTCAATGGGCGAACTGTCAATGCACTCTCCAAGCTGGAGCAACCTGATCCACACAATGCAGGAGCGTTTATCCCGTTGACACGCGGAAAAATCGCCGTTCAATTTGAGTATGCGGAAATATGGTTTCGCAGAATCGAAGTAAAAGCGCTTGGCTGACTCGGACATTCTTGACCAGAATGAAACAGCGTATAGTCGATTGTGCCTGTCCGGCATGGGTATCTTCGATCTTGTCATTCGATAATAGATTGCAACAAACAATGGAAGACACTGCCATGATGGCTACTCCCCGGTGGCGTTCACAGCTGATAGCTCTTGCGATGCTCTCTGGCGCCTGCGCCCTATTGCAGGCCGCTGAAGCGCCGAATGACGCGTTGATCCGCGCGCTTCAGACCGCCGGCCTCTGCAACCCCGGGGCGCCCTGCGAGCCGTCGGAGGACAATCGCCTGCGCCTCCAGCGCTACACTGAATCCACCGAGCAATGGGCTCCGGTGCCTGCTCAGGTATTGACCGATGGGGCAGTACCTTCCGACGCGATCGTACTGTTCGATGGACGCGATCTGGAGCAGTGGGTCAATACGAAGGATCACCAGCCCGCGGGCTGGATCGTCCGTGATGGCGTGCTGACCGTGAACAAGACTGTGGGCAACATTGAGACGCGCCGGCAGTTTCGCAATTACCAACTGCACCTGGAATGGCGCATCCCGGAGGGCATCACGGGGAGCGGTCAAGCGCGCGGGAACAGTGGGCTGTTTCTTGCGGGCACCGGGCCCGGGGATGCCGGCTATGAGCTCCAGATCCTGGACTCCTGGAACAATTCGACCTACGTGAACGGCCAGGCAGCGAGCGTCTACAAACAGGCAGCTCCTCTGGTGAATGCCGCGCGCCCGCCGGGGCAGTGGCAAACCTATGATGTGGTGTGGACCGCGCCGACGTTTGTCGCCGATGGGACATTGAAGACGCCGGCCTATGTAACGGTGCTGCACAACGGCGTGCTGGTGCAGAACCACACGCAGCTGAGCGGCGAGACCTTGTACATCGGCAAGCCCACATATCACCCGTACGATCAGGCTCCGATCAAACTGCAGGCCCACGGGGATAAGTCGGCGCCGATCAGTTTCCGCAATATCTGGGTCCGGGAGCTGCCCTGATCTGCGGCTCTAAATTAGCAAGATCGGCGCGCCGGCTCATCGCCTGCGCGGGGCTTGCTGCCGGCGCGAGTATCTGCAGCTTTGCAGTGACGGCTGCGAGCAGCGATGAGAGCTGGGACTTCACGGGACACGTCTCCTTTGATGTATCGTCAAACAGTGGGCGCGTCGAGCGCGTCGCCGTAACTGTCGGGGACGGTGGCAGCGGTCCGTACAAGGCCATTCTCGCTGGCGATCCATCGCTAGCGACACACACGCTCTACCGCCCGCGCGACTTAGGTGCGTTCGGGCATGAGCGACTGCTGCCGGTGCTCGCGTTCGCCAATGGCGGTTGTCGCGACTCGTCAGGGGAATTTCGCAATTTCCTCTCCGAGATCGCCTCGCACGGATACCTCATCATCGCCATCGGACCGGCAAGTAACTCCGCCGTCGACGGTTCCGAGGACCCGACCGTTGTCACGCGCTCATCGCAGCTGACGCAA
>JBEKWD010000048.1:0-12487 GCA_049513435.1 Steroidobacteraceae bacterium
CAAGGGGGCTAGAATTGCCTCGGCGGCGCTCGCCGTGATTGCGATTGTAGGCATCGCTGTTTTCTTCCGACTCGGCACGCACCGAGACGTGATCCGTGCGCCTGAGTCACCGGCTGAAGCTTCGGCCATGTCCGCTGAGCTGGTGGCTACGGCTCATGCCCCATCCGAAGTAGTACCGGAAACAAGTCGTTTGCTTCACGATTCCGGTGTCATTTCATTCGAAGCGTCGACGGTCCACGCCAGCGCAGCGCAGTCGCTGGTCGCGATCTCTGTGAAGCGCCTGCCAGCGACAAGTCGCGGGGCATTCCTATGGCGAGTGGAACGCGGTACTGCGCGGCCTGGTGTCGACTATGAACGGATACAACCGCAGGTTGTCAGGTTTATTGAAGGACAAGCAGTCCGCACTCTGTTCATTCCGCTGATCAATAGTCCCGCGACATCAGTACAGCGTGGCCCTCTCACTTTTACCGTGGCATTGGAGCGGGTAGCAGGCGGCCCGGCGCTGGGTCGCTTCGCCCGCGTCACAGTAACAATCGATCCACCGCCGACCTCGAGCCCCATGTAGGCCTGGGGCTGTTCGGATTCGTACTTCTAGGCGGGGGGAACCTTGGTACCGTAGGAAAGGCTGGCATACCAATTACCCCGGCCTTGCGGGGTCAGGTCCATGAAGTGCCAGATCGGAGCGAGCAGGTCGATGCCACGCTGCTGAATGTCGGGGGCCATTCTTGGATGCGCTGTGTAAAAGTGGCGCAAGACACCCTTGGCGCCGCGCGTGAAAACGGAAACACTCGAGTCCTGGCCGCCTTCGCGATCTTCGCTGCCGAAGTCGTACTTGAAACTGCTGTTGCCAGCACTCAGGAGGCGCAGCTTATCCCAACCCCGCGCGCGGGCATGGGCGCGCAAAGTCGGGATATCGGCGGCCGCGACAACCGCGAAGTCAAGGTTTTGAGCGAGGTGATGTGCGATCCCATTAGCGCCGTCGAGCCAGGCGGTGCACATGGGACAAGGCTTGGTCTGTTTCTTTCCGAACATAAAGTGATAGATGACCAAGGAGCGATCGGGCGTCGTGAAGAGTTCGCTGAGGCTGACGTTGCGCACCGGCGCGTCACCGGCATTGAGGTCGCGCGGGCCCTCTTCGAACCGATAATCCTGAATAGCAGCACCCTCAGGAAGATTGCGGCGAAGTTCTGCTATGCGTTCGCGCTGGCGCATGAGCTCGACCTCGCCCAAGCGAAGCTCCTCACGTTTGGCAAGATACCCGGGGGATTCCGTTGTCAGATTGGTTAGCCGATACGTTCCATCAACGAATGTGTGAACCATGATAGTTACCTCCGCGTTGTCATTTTCTCGCCTGCAATAGCGATGCGCAATTCGGACGGCGGTACCTAGAGCTTCTGATGCAGTCCCACCGGCAGACATCCGTGACTGGCTCCTACTCGGAAGGCAAAATGCCTGCTGCGTTAGTTCAAGCCGAACGATGATGGATCTCGCATCCAAGGTTCGAGCAGTTCACGGGGACATTCCGACCTTAGCGGTCGATGCTATCGTAAACGCCGCAAATTCTTCTCTTTTATCCGGGGATGAAGTCGATGGCGCAATTCACAACGCCGCCGGGCCCGCGTTACTCGAAGCTTGTCGTCCAGACGCGGGGATTCGAATTGGCACTGTGTGCAGGCATCACGGCATTTCTCGCTGGGAGCGCCCAGCTCGATGCCCAGGAGCTGTCATCCGCTCCGGTGCCGGCATCCCCGTCAAGCGTGTCAGCGACCCAAGCCGACTCTGCGACGCTGACTCCCATTTGTACCGACCGTCCCAGCAAATCGAACTACGCCTGCACGGTCGACGCGGGACACTTTCAATACGAATCTGACCTCGTCAACACCAGCTCGCTGCGGCAAGGCGATGAGACGACCACGATCTGGTTAATTCTCAATCCGACCCTCAAATATGGCCTAACTGACAACCTCGATGTCGAGGCGAATATGACGGCGCTTGAGATTCTGCGCACCCAAGACACGCCCGGTACGAGCGCTACGCTGATAGGAGTGAGTGACCTGTACCTGCGGGTAAAGTATGAATTCATAAATCTGCCGAAGGTGGTGCAAGCGGCAATCATTCCCTATCTGAAGGCACCGACAGGCCGCGCAGGCATTGGCGACGGCACGGTCGATGGAGGCTTGCTATTACCGATCAACTATGAGCCGAATCCGCTGCTGACGCTAACCCTGATGCCGGAGGCCGACGCCTACCCGAATTCAGTGGGCGCTGGTCAACATCTCAATACCTCAGAGGTGTTCACGTTGGCGTTTAATTTGCCACGAAACCTCACGCTTTATACTGAGCTCTGGGCGGACTGGAATCTCGATCCGGCCAAAACGATTCGACAACGTTCCGCCGACTTGGCGCTGGCTTTCGGTCTGACCGATTACCTGCAGGTCGATGGCGGTGTGAACCGCGGGCTGAATGCAGCCACCCCGCAGGTGCAGGGGTATCTCGGTTTATCGCAGAAGTTTTGATGGGGTATCGGGTGATCAAATCGAAGTTGAGAATGGCCAACGGCGTCCCCATCTCGCGTTCATGATTCCTTTTTCCGTCCTTGATCTCTCGCCCATCACGCAGGGAAGCGATGCGGCCCACTCCTTCAGGAACACGCTCGACCTGGCGCGTCATGCCGAGCGTTGGGGCTATAGGCGCTTTTGGTTGGCCGAGCATCACGGGATGCCGGGAATCGCGAGCGCGGCGACCGCGGTGCTGATCGGTCATGTGGCAGGTGGGACCTCCACGATTCGCGTCGGCGCCGGCGGCATCATGCTGCCCAACCATTCCCCGCTCATTATTGCCGAGCAGTTCGGCACGCTTGAATCGTTGTACCCGGGCCGCATCGATCTGGGCCTCGGTCGGGCACCCGGGTCCGACCAGCGGACGGCGCAGGCATTGCGCCGCAACTTGGCCTCGGACCCGGATGAGTTTCCGCGCGATGTACAGGAGCTCGCCGATTATTTCTCAGATTCGCCCCGCCAGGCGGTGCGCGCGGTGCCCGGGACTGGGCTCGGCGTGCCGTTGTGGATCTTGGGCTCGAGCCTGTTTGGCGCGCAGGTTGCTGCGGCGTTTGGACTACCGTATGCGTTTGCCTCACATTTTGCGCCGGGGCAAATGATGGCCGCGATCGAGTTGTACCGGAGCGAGTTTCGGCCCTCGCGAAATCTCGCCAAACCGTACGTCATGCTTGGCTTTAATGTGTTCGGCGCCGATTCTCTGGCGGAGGCAAAATTCCGGGCAACGTCGCTGCAGCAGGCTTTCGTGAATCTGCGCAGCGGCCGTCCTGCGCAGCTGCCGCCGCCCGTTGAGGGGTACACCGAACGCCTGGGGCAGCACGAGCGCACGATCCTCGATCAGGGGCTCTCATGTACCGCAATCGGTACTCCCGAGATGGTGCGCACGCATCTGTGCAATTTCGTCGAGCAAACCGGCGCGGACGAGTTGATGATCACCTCTCAAATCTTCGATCACGCCGCGCGCCTGCGCTCCTTTGAGATCGCGGCCAAAGCGTTCACCGCTGTGCCGCCGGATCGGATTGGCTGAGGCGGTCAGGAATGGGAAATTGCCGGTCGGCGCCTATCCATCGGCCGGTTGTGACTGCACGACCTCCTCGCCTCCCGGGCGTTTAACTTCAACCTGCTGCCAGCGACCGGCGGGTTCCGAGCTCCGCCGTCCGGAGGCTGGATTGTCGCCTTTGGGTGCGCGCTTTGTTTTTTTACGATAAGCGCCTTTTTTGCGTCCACCGCACGACCTCCATGCAATAGGCTAGCGTGTCCGTTTTATATGTGACTTCCCGAATGGAATTTGTCCGCAACACAACCTTACCTTCCTCGCAGCAGCTGACCGAAGCCGATCAGGAAATGTTCGGGATCAACGCGCCAGATCTTGTGCGGTCGTACCTTCTGCTCTGTCCGCGACACACAGCTACCCCGCTCTGCTCTCTCGGCAACCTCGCCGCGAGCCTTGATTACAGCGGTATATTCGTGAAGGATGAAGGGCAGCGGCTGGGACTCGGCAGCTTTAAGGCTTTGGGTGGCGCGTACGCCGTCATTCGCATCGTTGTTGCACATGCTGAGAATAAGCTCAGGCGCAGCGTGCATCCAAGCGAGCTTCGCAGTGAGGCAGTTTACAACTTCGCCCGCGACATCACCGTAGCTTGCGCCACCGATGGTAACCATGGCCGTTCGGTGGCGGCTGGGGCAGCCTTGGCGAATTGTCGGGCCATCATTTTTGTGCATGAAGGGGTGAGCGACAAGCGTGTCGCGGCGATCGAGGCTTTCGGCGCAAGAACGGTTCGCGTTTCGGGTCGCTACGACGACTCCGTGAACGAGGCCCGCCGCGTCTCGCAGGAAAACGGCTGGCAGCTGGTGTCTGACACGTCCCAGGGTGATGACGAGCATACGCCGCTTACGATTATGCAAGGTTACACGGTGTTAATGGCGGAGGCACTCGAGCAACTGAGCGCACTCGGTAGAAAGCCGTCGCATGTCATCCTCCAGGCGGGGGTTGGCGGATTTGCGGCAGCCAGCGCTGCGTACCTCACTGCATGCCTAGGCTCGCGGCGTCCGACGATTATCGTAGTCGAGCCGGAGCGGGCGAACTGCATCCTCGAAGGCTTTCGGGCGGGGAGACCAGTGCGAATCGAAACGACTGAGCCCACGGTGATGTCCATGCTCGAATGCTACGAGCCCTCCCACATAGCGCTTCGAATTCTGAAGCGCTGTGCTGACGCATTCATGACTATTTCCGACGATCTTGCGGTGACCGCCATGCGCCGATTTGCCGCTCCGTCGGGTGAGGACGCGGCAATTGTCAGTGGTGAGAGTGGTGCCGCCGGTCTCGGCGGACTCCTTGCTCTCACGCAGAATCCGGCTTGGCGGCAGCAAATCCGTCTCGGGCCAAGCTCCAATGTGCTGATAGTGAATACGGAGACAGCCACCGACGCCGACCGCTACGCACACCTGGTTGGTCTACAACCAGATCAAGTGGGCTTGGTGCGCGAACGCTGAACGGCCACGGCAAACGCTAAACTTCGAAACGCCAGCCCAACGATTTAGCAAATGTGTTTTCCGGCACAGTAACCGACGCCGGCGTTTACCTTGTTGGTTCAATATCGAGGGCCGTGACAGTTTCGAATGAGGGGCGCTCCGTCTTCTGTAGACGCTTAGCGACTGTTTCTGCGTCGCGCATCACGCGCAGTAGATTGTTGCCAGCGAGCTTGGCGAGGTCGCCGTCGCTCCAACCCCGACGTGCGAGTTCCTCAAGGAGTGCCGGAAACTTGTCCACGCCGTCGAGGCCCAGAGGGGTAACTGAGATTCCGTCGAAGTCCGAGCCGATTCCGACGCAATCAACGCCCGCCACTTGGCGTATGTGCTCAATATGATCGGCGACCATCGCGATAGTTACGACCGGCGCTGGATGGGCTTTTTCCCACTCGGCCATCGCAACCTTAGCGCGCTCCGGTTGCCCGATATAGAGGCCGACGTAGGGCGGTGAATTGTATCGCGCCTGCTCGGCGGCGCGATCTGCGTCCCAGTGCGCACGATCCGATGAGACGTATCCGGGTTCGAAATTCACCATGACGATGCCACCGTTCTGCTGCACGAGTGCAAGAACATCGTCGGGAACATCACGTGGATGGTCGTTCAAGGCCCGCGCCCCGGAGTGGGAGAAGATCACTGGCGACATCGTTGCTGCAAGTGCCGCCTTCATCGTCTCGGGAGAGACATGACTGAGATCTACAAGCATACCCAAACGGTTCATCTCGTGAACCACGACACGACCGAACGCAGTTAGACCATGGTGCCGCGGATTGTCCGTCGCCGAATCGGCCCAGTCGTTGTTAAGCGTGTGCGTCAACGTCATGTATCGCGCGCCTAGCGCATACATCTGGCGCAGCGTGGGCAGAGAATTGTCGATCTGGTGGCCACCCTCGATCCCGATGAGCGAGGCAATCCGGCCGGCTTTGTGAATATCGACGATGTCATCTGCCGTATAAGCCATCTGCAGGTCGTTCGGGTAGCGAGCGACCATCGCGCGCACAAGATCGATCTGCTCCAGCGTCATCTTTACTGCCGCCGGGCCAGTGACCTCGGGCGGCACCCACACCGACCAAAACTGACCGCCGACTCGACCGGCGCGCAGACGAGGAATGTCCGTCATGAGCGGAACCCATTCGCAATCGGTCGCCGCGTCTGCCGGCTTCGGCAAGTGCGCCGTGTCCGCACGCAGGTCCAAGTTTTCGAGACCCCCGAAGCAGTCTCTTATCTGCCAGGCAAGGTCATTATGGCCGTCGATCAAGGGCGTTTGCGCGAGCACGCGAGTGACCTGCACTGCTGCCGAAACGCCGGTTTGAGTCGATGCTGCATACACGCAGCCAGGCGCAATGATCAGCGTAATTGCTGCCCGAACCAAGCATGCGTTGATCTTCATTCGGGACTTGGCACGGCTGTCAGGCCAAGTAGAGAATTTCAAGCCGTCAGAACGGCGGTCGCATGGCCCACTTCCCCGAATCCTTATCCTTATAGAAGAACGCGCTCGATATATTATTGTACATCGACGCCCCGATATTGGCGGACGCCACTTGCCAGTCGAAGCTGCAGTTGTATCCTTTCGGAGTGGGGTTCTCGCAGGCTTCCTTCTTGAAGAATTTGATCGTGATCGGGTCGCTGTTGGTCATGCCGGGCGGGTGATTGATGGCGTACAGAGCGGCCTCCTTCATTTGCGCCTCGGACGGCTCCTGCGCAGCCGCCGCACCACACCCGGACATACCAAACGCCAAAGCAGTGCCCAAAACAAAGTGCTGCAAACGCATAGCTAGCTCCCCTAATTATAGTAATTTACGCGTGCGAAGGATCGATGGCGGATGCTACCTCAGCATGCAGCCGCGCGCTCTGATTTCCCTCCTTCGCCCGGGTGAATGCGTTCGTGGAAGATGCACGCTACAGACCGTCCAGCAATCAGCTGCTCGACTCAGTGCTAAGGTCCGCGATGTTGGTTGGAATTGGCGCTGCTGCCTACCGGTGAATCACCAGCTCAAAGCTGAATCCGGGCGCAGTGGATACCGTCACGGTGGCTGGCCGCGGGCACGGCATATCCGCGAGGCTGAATCGTGTGACTATCGTGTACTGTCGTTGCTCAGTGTCGTTGAATTGATCGTCGAGGATGTCGGCATTGACCCATGGTATCCGACGTCCCGAGTCGTCGAACTGGCAGGCTCCCCACTTGAGTGTGAACTTGTGATTCGCATTCGTGCCACCGTATAGCATCGTCACGACGAGTTCATTCGTCGCGCGGTCATAGGAGCTGGGACCAAAATTGTCGGCGCTCGCAGGCCGATACATCGCAAGTACGGAACCCAGCGGCGCGAGCGCGCAGAGTATGAGAAGACGACGAACCGTCATGGACATGGGTACCCGCAGTCCAGGTCTTTGACCGCCTCAGCTTAGCAGTTGGGCTAACCACCGGCCGGCGCGCGCGTAAAAGTCGATCAGAGTTTTATTGGACACTTTACGTCCGTTCTCTGCCAGACTTCCGCTCGAGCCCGGCGCGTCGGACGAAGTACGCGCTCCTGCTCTTCTGTCTGAAAGGGTCGTTTGGGGGATACAGATGAATGCTCGATCTGCTCTCATCGCTGCTGCTGTCTCATGCGCGGCTCTGGCTCAGGAAACGCCAGCCCCAACGCCACACGGCATCGTGCTGCATGCCGCGCGGCTGCTCGATGTAGTCAATGGCAGAATCATCGCGCCTGGGGAGGTGCTCGTCGAGGGAGAACGTATTTCCGCCGCGGGCGCATCGGTACCGCATCCGGCAGGCGCGCAAACGATTGACTTGGGTGACACGACGCTGATGCCCGGGCTAATCGATGTACACGTGCACCTTTTTCTTCACCCTGGAGCCGAGGATCTGCAGACGGTCGAAGAGTCGGCACCACAGCGGACAATCTTGGCGACGCTGGCGGCGAGAGCCGATCTGATGGCGGGATTCACCGCGGAACGTGACATGGGGACCGAGGGCGCTGGCTCCGCCGGCACTGCGGTGATGCGAGCGATCGACCAGGGTCTGATTCCCGGCCCGCGGCTGCGCATCAGTGGCAATGCTATCGATATTCTCGGCGGCCACGAAGACGCCAACGGCTTCAATCCGGCCCAGCAGGTACTGTCGAATGCCGATTACGCGAACGACGCTGAGCAGATCGTGGCGACGATCCGCAAGCAGTACAAGGAAGGTTCAACCTTCGTCAAGATGTACGAGACAGGAGAGGACTCGATAGCAAGCTCAGAGCAAAAGGACAAGCCGGCAGTGGCGGGCGATCCGGAATTTTGGTCCTTCCATACCCCGTATCAGTACACGCAGGCGCAGCTGAAGACGGCTGTGGACGAGGCCGCGCGGCTCGGAATGAACGTTGGTGTGCATGCGGAGGGCGAACCGGGAACACTGTATGCGGCGCAGGCTGGCGTGGCATCGATCGACCACGCCACGCAGCTTAGCGACGAGACAATGCGGCTGATGAAAGAAAAGCATATTCCGGCGGTCCCCACTTTCGCGGTCCTCGAGTATCACGTGTCCTCGGAACCGGCGGCGACACGAGAGCACGCGATGCTCGAGTACAAGATTCGCGAGTTCAAACGGCAGATGGCGGCGGGAATTTCCTTCGCGGTGGGATCAGATGTCGGACCGTTTCCGCATGGCACACAGGCAAAGGAGTTCGAACTGATGGTGAGGTACGGGATGACGCCCCTGGCGGTGCTGCAGGCGGACTATCTGAATGGCGCGCAGATTCTGCGCTGGCGAGGGCAGATTGGAGAGCTGAAAACCGGGTATTACGCGGACGTCATCGCCGTACCGGGAAATCCGCTCGAAGACATCACGGCGGTGGAGCGGGTAGCGTTTGTAATGAAAGGTGGAGTTGTGGTGCGAAAATAAGATAAAAAAATTCGGACACAAATTCTCAAAAGAGGATGCTCGGTGCCCGATCAAACGTTCTACGGGCGGTGTGTTCTTCTGCACGAAGGGTGCCACCACAACGGCATTATTCTTGGGCCGCTGGCACCGGCAGCGGAGACGAAGCGTACCGTCGCAATCCTGAGCGCGCTATCAGATGCTCGCACTCACCGTGCCCGAGGGGCTGCTCTGAACGCCTGCAGCGTTGACTGCCACGATCTGGAAATACCAGGTGCCCGAACTGAGGTTGCTAATCACATATGACGATGATCCGACGGTATTGATGCTGATCTCTTGCGTGAGGGCGCTTGCGCTCGTGCCGTAGTAGATGTCGTAGCCGACAAGATTGGTGAGCGCAGTGCCATTGGTATTTTCGGTGGGCACGGTCCAAGTGAGCGTCACTGTACCGGTAGTCGTGGTCGGTGCAGTCCCTGATGAGCTCGAGCTACCCGAAGAACTGCTCGACCCAGAACTACTGGAACCTGAGCTGCCGGACCTTGAGCTGCTAGAGCCAGAACTACTTGCGGCCGTGTATTTCGAGGGAAGAAAGCGCGACGTGCAGCAGCGGTGCTCCTCGATCCGGGCGGTCGAAGAATCCCCGCTCCCTGCAGCGGCGCTCGTGCCACTCGTCGAACCGCTCGAGCCCGCATCACTTGCACCGTCCCCACACCCGGCAAGAACCGCCGTGACGACGACAAGCGCAAGAATTCGTACCGGCTTCCCCTCGACCGCTTTGAGTTCCATTTATGCGCCTCGCGTTCAGGTTGAGTCCCTAAGCGCTCCGGCGATCATTCGTGTGGCGAGCCGCGGTGTGACGGTGGCTAAGCGAGTTGCTCGCTGCGCTGCCGGCAACCCCGCTATCTCATCGAACGAAATCGATCTGAGACCGGAGGCTTTGCGTCCCCGCCTTGCGGCGGGTTTGCCCTTTACATTGCGAGGCCAGTGAACAACGAAATGATGAAGAAACCAATGTGTCTGCTACGACCTACGTCTCCAAGCAGCGACGTTGGGCCTCGGACCCCTCGATGATTCAGCGAGTGTGCTTCAGAGTTCACCCTGGTCGCGTAGACTTCTGGACTTGGACCCGTTGGCTGTCGTTCACGGACCGGCCGCCCAAAGGCCGCTTCGCCTGTGGCAAGGCTTCAGCGCACCGGCTGACTTACACCCAATACTTCCCGGTGACCGGCGACGGATAGACAGCCGAATCGTGGCCTATAATGCCACGCAAGAACCAACCAGAACCGGGTAGTGACCGATGAAGACCCGCCGGCACTCGCTGAGAATCGGCTCCATCATCATGGTACTGATGACTTGCGTCATCGCTCTGCCAGCGGTTGCAAGAGAACGCATCATATTCAGCGGTTCGGGGTTCTCTGATGGCTTTGCCACAGCGTTGTTCATAGCGAATGCCGATGGCACGGCCGAGCGGAAGCTGCTCTCGACGTCAGAATTCGACTACTCCCCTTCATTCTCAGGGGACGGAAAATGGATTGTCTTCACCTCGGAGCGCAGCGGCCCAGCTAACATCTATCGGACGCACCTGGATGGTTCCGGACTTGAGCGTCTGACGAACGATCCAGCCTTTGACGATCAGGCGGTGCTCTCCCCAGACGGCAGGAAAATGGCTTTCGTTTCGACGCGCAGCGCTGGAACCGCAGATATCTGGATACTCGATCTGCAGGGCCACAACCTGCGCAATCTTACGCGCGGCGCGGGCGGCAATTTTCGCCCTCGTTGGTCGCCCGACGGCCATTGGCTCGCGTTTTCTTCCGACCGCAACACAACGCCAAGACGTCGCAGCGCCATGAACTTTGAGGAAGTCCAGGAAACGAGCGTCTACATCATGAGGGCTGACGGCACGGGTTTGCGCCGAATCACGCCGACGGGTAAATCTGCCGGTTCGCCGACCTGGTCGGCGGATGGCAAGAGGGCTTTGTTCTACGAGATGACTGCGGATCAGGCGTTTGACGCCCGCTGGGTCGCGGTGCCGCCGGATACCGTATCGCAAATTGTCGCTGTGGATGTGATCAGCGGTGAGCGGACGGAGCTCACAACCGGCCCCGGAGTGAAGGTTGCGCCGCAATCTGTCAGCGACGAAGTCGCCTACCTTATAAAGACCGGTGAGCACGCGGGACTGGCGTTTACAAAGAGCGGATTCGGGGCAGCGGGGAAAATCCGCAATCCAGTCTGGTCACCTGATGGCAAGTGGGTCGTGTATCAAAGGGTGCTCGCGGGGCCGCGGGTGCAAAACGAGCCGCTCTTCAGCAATAACGCCCAGGAGTTCGAATTTGCCTGGTCAAATCCCTTTCCCGCGTTTTCTCCTACTGGAAAGCTAGCGGTCACGACCGATTTCAGGCCGCCGCATTCGTCGATATCTGTGATGAATGCCGATGGCAGCGATGCTAATCGCATATTCGACCACGAGGACGGGATGGCGCTGTATCCATCCTGGTCGCCGGACGGTCAATGGATCGCATTTTCATTCGGGACGTTTTTCCAGGGTAAATCCCAACCGACGCGAATCATGATGATGCGTCCGGATGGCTCTGAGGTCCGGGAGATCATCCACGAGCCCGGCAATAGTGCGTTCCCGAGTTTCTCTCCGGATGGAAAGCAGCTTGTCTACAACGTGCGGGGTGGGCAGGAACAGGGTCTGCGTATTGTGACGTTGGCGGATGGTTCGATCAGGACGCTCACGACCGGGCCGGATGCCTTTCCGCGCTGGTCGCCAAATGACGATGCTATTGAGTTCACGCGAGCTATCGACGACGCCTACGACATTTTCTCTATCCGTGCCGATGGCTCGGATCTGAGACGTCTAACCACCGCGCCCGGGAACGATGCGCATGGTGTGTGGTCACCCGACGGCAAGCACATTTTGTTTAGCAGCGCCCGATTGGGTTACAGGGATGAATCGGCGCTCTACGATGCAGTACCGCAGCCTTATGCCGAGATTTTCATAATGGATGCGGACGGCAGCAATCAGCGGGCACTGACCGACAATAAGTGGGAGGACGGCACACCAGCGTGGCAGCCCACGCTGCTCGGGAAGTGATCGAACAGCGACTTACGAGCGCTGGCTCGGACGAGATGTGGAATATTCATTCCACAAGTCGTCCATGTACCGCCATTCGCGACCTGATCCGGAATCAACCGGACACAGGTCGATGTTTGGTGCGTTTGTTCGCGAACAATTACCGAAGGTCGAAACGATCCAGGTTCATTACCTTGGTCCAGGCTGCCACGAAATCGCGCAAGAACTGCTCCTGCGCATCCGAGCTTCCATACACTTCAGCCAGCGCCCTTAGCACCGAGTTGGAGCCGAACACCAGATCGACGCGCGTAGCGGTCCATTTGAGCTGCCCCGTCTTTCGATCGTGGCCCTCGAACGCCTCCTTGGCGTCGGACACCGCCTGCCACTCCGTACGCATGTCGAGCAGATTTGTGAAGAAGTCATTCGTCAGCGCTGCCGGCTTGTCGGTGAAGACGCCGTACAGGGACTGTC
>JBEKWD010000049.1:0-9998 GCA_049513435.1 Steroidobacteraceae bacterium
GGTCGTGGTGCTCGTCGAGGGGACCGGACTGTGGTTGCGCCGGCAATGGGGTAAGTGGTTCACCGTGCTGCTGACCGCATCACTGATACCGTTTGAGGTCTGGGACTTCTTCTCGCGCCCGCCGGGCCGCCGGCTGACCGTGCTCGCCACGCTGACGGTCAACATCATTATCCTCGCGTATCTGATTTATGTGATGCGTACGGGCCAACAGCGACGCGCGCAGCCCGAGGGCAGCTGAGACGGCGCTCAGACCAGGTTGAGATCGGCGGGTGCGGTCTGCGCGAAGATGCGCTCGCCTTGAGCCGCCGAGAGGCCCCAGAGCGAGCGAAACAGACCCCCGAGCACAGCGCGATAGTCATTGAGCACGGGATAGTCGCGGTCCTGGAACAGGCTCGCGCGCTCGAGTCGGATCTGATTTCCGGCCAGCCGGGCGCCGTTGATCGAGCCGCCCAGTACCCAGTAGACGGTGCCATGACCATGATCGGTACCGCGGTTGCCGTTCTCACGAAACGTGCGTCCGAATTCCGACAGCACCACCACGACGGTGTTGTTCCACTCGCTGCCGAGTGAGTTGGCGTAGGCCTGCAGGCCGCGACCGAGATTGGTCAGATTATTGGCGAGCTGGCCCTGCGCGGCGCCTTCGCCCACGTGAGTGTCCCAGCCTCCGACATCGATGAAGCCGACGCGATAGGTGTCGCGCATGAGCCGGCCCATGCGCTCGGCCTCAAGCTCAAAGCCCTTGGTATTGATGGCGTCCCGATTGGCGCTATTCATCTCTTCGGCCATCTGCTGAGCCACCTCCTGACGCAGTTCCAGGCCGCTATCGACCGCGGCCTGTAACGGGTGACCGGCATACATAGCGCTCAGAATGTGCGCCTGGCGATCATCGAAGGGCGGCTTGCCGACGCTCTTGAGCGATAAGTTCGGCACGGTGCCGGTGCCCTGGAAGGCGAGCGGCAAGGCGTCAGTAAAGGCGATCGGCGCGGCATTGGCTGAGCTGCCAACCAGGGTCTCGGACAGGCGCCCGAGAAATCCCGAGCGATAGTTGCGCGCGCTGTTGACCGGCTGACCGAGCTCGATGCTGTCCTGGGTCTCGAAGTGGCTGCGCGTCAGATCATCGGTGCCGGCAAAGGGCACGAAGGCGACCTGTCGCTGCAGGTACATCGCGCCGATCGTGTCGCGCACGCAGGGCGCGAGCGCCCAATCGGCATCGAGCGCCATCGCACCGCTGCTCGCCGCCGCGTCCGGCCTGGCGATGGCGATGTTCGGCCGTGCTTCGTAGTAGAAGCTGCTCGAATAGGGTATCAGCAGATTGGTCGAATCGTAGCCACCACGCAGAAACACCAGCAGAAAGCGCGGGCCGGAGGTGGGCGCCGCATACAGACGGCCAGCGCCACCGAGGCCGATCAGCGCGGCGCTGCCCAATCGCAACAATTCACGGCGGTTCATGATGGCTCCTTCAGCACTTACTCATAGCTGAAATCGGGGGAGGACAGAAGGAACGTGTTCCATTCCTGTGGAGAATTAGCTCGCTCGAGCGCCGCGCGCGTGTTGACGGCGAGGTACGGTTCCATAGCCTCGAAGTACAGGCGGTTGGAGAGCTGCGGAAAGCCGGTCCTGGTCGGAGCACTGCCATCCTCCGGGTCGAACAGTCCGGCGTTGCCCGAGCCGATCGCGCGCGCGATCTCAAAGCGACGGCTCAGCTGCCCGGAGCTGGCCCAGCTCAGCTCGGCGAGCGGATAGCCATCCGGCGTCTGCCGGCCATACGGGGCTTCGCCCAGTCCATTGAGCCAGTTGAGTAAGGGCCGCGTGCTGCTGACGGGGCGCCCGTCGTAAGCAAAGCGCACTGCCGAGACCACATACCGCATCGGATCTTTGAATTTGCCGCCGAGCGAGGCGTTGAACTCCCGCGACAGCAGCAGCGTGCGCAGCACCGCGGCGATGTCCCCATCGGTGCGCTCGAACGTCTGCGCCATGCGCGCGACCAGCTGTGGCGGCGGGTTGTCGGCAAGGAAGTAGCTTGCGAGCTCGCGCGAGATAAAGCGGGCACAGGCGCTCTGGTGCACGATCACGCTCACCGCGTTCTCGACCTCGGGCATGCCGGTGCCCTCGATGCGGTGCCCGAGCAGCAGCTTGGGACCGAAGTCATGGCGCGCCGGATTGAATTCAAAGGCGCCCCGGCGACGGTACAGGGGTTGCCATTCGGGCCGCAGATGCGGTGTTGGGCCGACATTGACGCCGAGGCCGGTGAGTACGCGGGCGAGCTGCTGGACGTCCTGCTGCGTGTAGCCGCCGTCCACGCCCAGCGTGTGCAGCTCCATGAGCTCGCGTGCGTAGTTCTCGTTGATATGTCCGGCGGCGTTCTGAGCGTTGTCCAGATACTGCAGCATCGCCGGATGCTCGAGCGTCGCGAGCACGAGGTCCTTGAAGTGACCGAGCGCGTGCGGCCGAATCGCGTGCTCCTCGTAATCTGCGACCAGCCAGCGCAGGTCGGCCTTGTGCTGATACACGCTGAAGTGATTGAGCCAGAACCAGATCATCTGCTCCTGCAATTGCGAGGGCGAATAGACAGCGCGCAGCAGATCGCGGCTGATCGCCTGCGAGGCGAGCTTGTTGCCGTTGCCGTTGAGGCTCTTACGCGCCTGTTCGCGCTCGGGGCCATCCGGCATGGCATCGATCTGGTGGCGCTGCTCCTTGAGCTCGGCGAGCCATTGCGCCGGATCGGCGTGCGAGATGTCCATCGCATCGATCTGGGCGGCGATCGGCGCGGGCAGCGTCTGCTCGCGCGCGGCGAGCTGCGCATCGAGGAAGCGCTCGCGGCCGAGATGCCGATACGCCGCGACACTGGCGCTATCCAGCCCGAACTCGACGCGCTCGAGCCAGAGCGAATCCTCGCGCTGCAGGGGCCGCAATGCGGCTGTGCTCGGCGCCGCCGCGGTATTCGAGCCATTGCGCGGTGCCGGGGCGGCGCAGCCGACCAGCAGCAGCGCGCCCAAGCTCAAGGCCGGCAGCGCACACGCGTCGCGCGCGCCAGCCAGGCGTGCGCGCAACCTCCGGTGGCGGCGCGCATCAACGGTCTTAAGCGCGAGGACGGTCAAGCAGGGCGATTCCTTAACTGCAGTGCTCAAGCATAACGGGCGCGCGAGCGCGCCGTTGACAGTCCGCTTGATGCATCGCACCTACTGCGCCACAGTACTGGCATAAGCGTGAGGATAGGCGCGCTGCTGTGACGGACTGCTCATGTCGGTGACGCCTAATTCGACTCGCCTGCCGGCCATTGGTGCCAGCCTCGCGGGCTAGCTCGTGGCGCTGGCGGCGCTGGCGCCGCTGTGCTTTTCCCTCTAGCCTCGCACACTACGATGTACAAGGTTTATGGCATGTCGACGTCGGGCAATTGCTACAAGGTCAGGCTATTGCTGGAGCAATTGCAGATCGCCTATGACTGGGTCGAAATCGATACGCGCAGCGGTCGCACGCGCAGCGCGCAGTTTCTGGCCATGAACCCGAACGGCCACGTGCCCACACTCGAGCTCGAGCCCGGGCAATTCCTCGCCGAATCGGACGCGATTCTTTTTTACCTGGCCGAGGGCACGCCCCTGTGGCCCACGCGGCGGCGCGAGCGTGCCGAAGTGCTGCAGTGGATGTTCTTCGAGCAGTACAGTCATGAGCCCTATATCGCCGTGGCGCGATTCATCTGCCTGATGCTGCCGTCCGACCATGCGCGCCGCGCTGAATTGCCGCGGCTGCTCGAGCGCGGCTACCAGGCACTGGCGGTCATGGAGCAGCACCTCAAGGCGCGCTCGTTCTTCGTCGCCGAGGCCTACAGCATCGCCGACATAGCCCTCTATGCTTATACGCATGCTGCCGCCGATGGCGGTTTCTCGCTGCAGCGCTATCCGGCCATCCAGGCCTGGCTCGCGCGCGTTGAGAGCCAGCCGCGCTTCCTGCGCATGCCCTCGCAAGCCGCAGCATGAGTGCGGCATCATCGCGCGCCTGACTTAAACAGGCGCAGAGGTAAGCGTTTTGTACACACCGGAGCATTTTTCTGAAACGCGGCCTGAAGTTTTGCGCGCGGTGCTCGCACGCCACCCGCTGGGACTGCTGATCGCCCAGACCACTGCCGGCCTTACCGCCGAGCACATACCGATGCAATGGGCGGCGCGCGCGGATGGCGCACAGGTGCTGCGCGGCCACGTGGCACGCGCCAATGCGTTCTGGCGCACGCTGCCGGCGCATGCTCCGGTGCTGGCCGTCTTCACGGGGGCACGGCATTACATCTCGCCCACTTGGTATGTGAGCAAGCAGGAATCGGGCAAAGTCGTGCCGACCTGGAACTACGCCACCGTGCACGCACGAGGACGCATCCGTTTCGTCGAGGATGCGGCCTGGCTCGCGAGCCTGGTCGAGTCACTGACCAACGAGCAGGAGGGCGCACGCGTGCCACGCTGGCACGTAGCGGATGCCCCGCCCGATTACATCGCAGCGATGCTGCGAGGCATTGTCGGCTTCGAGATCGAACTGCAGGCACTCGAGGGAAAATTCAAGGCCAGCCAGAATCGCAGCGCCGCGGATCGTCTTGGCGTCGCGCAGGGTCTGCGCGCTCAGGGGTTGTCGGCCGAGGACATCGCCGAGCTGTGCCGCGAGCCGGCAAGCGCGTGAGTGCGGCCACGCCAATCGGTGCGTGCACCGATACTCAAGCAGTGGATGTCGGCTTTCTGCAGCTCAGCTGGGCGCAGGTTGCGGTGCTCGGGATAGTGCAGGGCATCACCGAATTATTGCCCATCAGCAGCACGGCGCATTTGCGCGTGCTGCCCGGCCTGCTTGGCTGGCCGGATCCGGGCTCGGCGTTCTCGGCGGCCATGCAACTGGCGAGCTTCGCGGCCGTCGTGGTCTATTTTCGCAACGACATCGCCCATCTGGCGCGCGCCGGATTGCGCGCCATGTCGCAAGGCGATTATCGATCGCACGATTCGCGCATATTGCTCGGCATTGCGCTCGGAACCGTGCCCTTACTGGTCGCAGGCGCCGCGCTTCGATCGGTTCTCAACGCCTGCCACTCGCCGCTGCGTGGCCTGATGGTCATTGGCTGCGCCTCCATCGGCATGTCGCTGCTGCTGGCGCTTGCTGAGAGGATCGCACGCCACGATCGCGGCTATGGGCAGATCCGGGTGCGCGACGGGCTGATCGTCGGCACGGCGCAGATGCTCGCGCTGATTCCAGGCGTGTCGCGCTCGGGCGCGACGCTGACGGCGGCACTGTTCTGCGGCATGCAGCGCGAAACCGCGGCCCGCTTCTCCTTCCTGCTCGGTCTGCCCGCGATCACGATCGCCGGTCTGCTTGAGCTAGGCGTGCTGATCAAGGCGGGGCTTGGCGCCCCCGGCTGGATCACACTGACGATCGGCCTGGCCTGCGCGAGTATCACGGCCTTCTTCGCGATCTACGGTCTGCTGCACTATCTGGAACGTCGCAGCACCTGGGTGTTCGTCTGGTATCGGCTGATCTTTGGCGTGGCCATCGTCGCGGGCGTTGCGGCAGGTTACCTGCAAAACTAAATTCGCTTAAGCCAACGCCCACTCGGCGGCCTCACGGGCGTGAATGCTCGTGGTATCCAGCACTGTCACCTTCGAGTCGTCGGGTCCGATGATCATCGAAAGCTCGGTGCATCCCAGAATGATCGCTTGCGCGCCCTGTGCGATCAGCGCGCCGATGATCCGCTGCAACTGCGCGCGCGAGGAGGCCAGGACTTTGCCCAGACAAAGCTCCTGGAAGATCACGCCATGGATCAGCTCGCGATCGGCCTGTTCAGGCACGAGGACCTGCAGTGCGTGGTGCGCACCGAGGCGCTCGCGATAGAACGGCTCCTCCATCGTGATGCGCGTGCCGAGCAATCCGACCTTGCTCAATCCCGCGCTGGCGATCTCCCGGGCCGTCGCATCGGCGATGTGCAGCAGCGGAATGCGTACCGCCGCCTCGATCGCATCGGCGACCTTGTGCAGCGTGTTGGTACACAGCACGATGCTGTGCGCGCCTGCGAGCTCCAGCGCGCGCGCGGCAAGCGCGAGCTGCGCGCCGGCCGCCTGCCAATCCCCCTGGTGCATGCAGCGCTCGACGTCGTGGAAATCGACGCTGTAGAGGATCAGCCGGGCCGAGTGCAGGCCACCGAGGCGCTGTTTGATGACTTCATTGATCTGCCGGTAATAGGGTACGGTCGACTCCCAGCTCATGCCGCCGATCAGACCGATGGTGCGCATCAATCGCTCGTATCGGCCCAGTAGGCCTCGAGCAGCTCGTGCATGCGCCGCCACATCGGCCCGGGCCGGCCCGTGCCGACACTGCGGCCATCGAGCTTGGTGACGGCCACGACGCCGCGGGTTGCGGCGCTGAGCCAGATCTCATCGGCCGCGCGCAATTGCAGCTCGCTGATCTCGACCGTGCGCCGCTGGATGCCGTGTGCATCGGCCAGCTGCTCGAGCAGACTGCGCGTGGTGCCCGGCAGCAGCTGGTTCGAGTTCGGCGGCACGCGTACCTCGGCGTCCTTGACGATATAGACGGTCGAGGCGCTGGCATCGGTGAGCCAGCCATCGCGCAATAGAATCGTCTCCTCGGCGCCGGCTTCCACGGCCTGCTGGCGCAAGAGCACATTGGCGAGCAGCGCAACCGACTTGATGTCGCAGCGGGCCCAGCGCGTGTCGATCGCGGTGATGCAGGCGACACCGCGCTCGAGCGCTTCCGTATCGGCAGCAGGCAGCGGCGTGCAATAGGCAAATATGGTTGGCTCGATATCGGGCAGCGGCGCATGCTTGCGGCCGAATTCCGCGCCGCGCGAGACCTGCAGATACACGTAGAGCTCCCCGCCGCCATTGACGCCGATGAGCTCCTCGATCAACTGCCGCCATTGCGGCTCGCTGTGGGGATTGCGAATCTTCAATTCGCGCAGGCTGCGCGTGAGGCGTGCCAGGTTGGCCTCAATCTGACGAGCCCGACCGCGGCGCACCGGGATCACCTCGTACACGCCGTCGCCAAACAGGAAGCTGCGATCCAGCGGCGAGATGCGCGCCTCGCGCAGCGGCAACAGCGTGCCGTTGAGGTGACAGAGCGGCAGCGGCTCGGCCATTGCGCTATTTCTTCTGAAACCACAGCGCCACGGTGTCGCTGAGCCGGCTCCACAGGCCGCCCAGCGGCACGTCGGACAACGGATAGAGCGGCACCGAGCTCACGGGCTTGCCCGCAACCGCGACGTGCAGCTCGCCCACGGCGCTGCGGGTCGTCAGCGGTGCGATCAGCGGCCGTTGCACGCTCGCAATGGTCTCGATGCTTCCGCCTTGGCCGCGCGGCACGACGATGTTGATGTCGACATCCGGACCCACCGGGTAATACTCTTGCGCCGCCTTGAAGACGCGCGGATTCAACACGACCACGCCGTGCTTCTTGACGTTGACCGATTCATAGAAGCTGAAGCCGTAATTGAGCAGGGCAGCGCTGGCCTGCTCGCGCGCCTTGATGCTGTTAGAGCCCAGCACGACGCCGATCAGGCGCATGTCCTGACGCTTGGCCGAGGTTACGAGGCAATAGCCGGCCGCATCGGTATGGCCGGTCTTCAAGCCATCGACCGACGGGTCGGTCTCCAGCAGCCCGTTGCGATTGTCCTGCTTGATGTTGTTCCAGACGAATTCGCGAATCGAGAACCACGGGTAATACTCCGGGTAGTCGCGCAGCAGCGCGATGGCCATGCGTGATAAATCGCGCGCCGTGCTGTAGTGCGTAGCCGAAGGCAGGCCACTGCTGTCATCGAAGTGCGTATCGTTCATGCCCAGGCGGCGCGCATACTCATTCATCAGCTGCACGAACCCGGCCTCCGTGCCGCCGACGCGTTCGGCGAGTGCGATCGTGGCATCGTTGCCGGACTGCACGATCATGCCCTTGATGAGCACTTCGGCGGGCACCTGGCTGCCAACCTGCACGAAGGTGCGCGAGCCTTCCGCGCGCCAGGCGTGCTCGCTGATCGTGACCAGGTCCGTGAGCTTGAGCGCGCCGGCTTTGAGCGCATGGAACACGGCATAGCACGCCATGAGTTTCGTCAGGCTCGCGGGCGGCAGGTGCGTATCGGGATTGCGCGCAGCGAGCACTTGACCGCTGTTGTAATCGACCAGGATGTAAGCGCTCGCATCCACGTCGGGTGCGCTGGGAATGATGCTCGGGGCCGTCGCCGGGCTCGGCGCCGGAGCCGCGCTCGAGCTCGCGGGAGTCGGTGGCGTAGCCGTGGCGAGGGCCAGTATGGGGGCGAGCAGGAAAACAGCGGCGGCACAGCCGGTTAGCGAGGCGGACGGCTTCATGCGAATGGGTATCCCTGTCAGCGGTGAGTGGGCAAGTTTAGCGGCGTTATTCAGTCCTGTGCGAGACGCGCGTCGGTAAAACCCAACGCGCTGAGCCGCTCGATGAGCTGGTCGAACTGCTGCACGTTGTCGATCGGACCGATGCGAACGCGTTGCAGCGGCGAAGTCGGCGTCGCGCCCAGGATGAATACATGCTCGAGGCCGGCGCCATGAAGTACCTGCTCGGCTCGATGCGCATTCTCGGCCTGTGCGTAGGCGCCCACCTGAATGTAGTAGCGGCTCAGCGGTGTGGTCGGCGCGCTCGCAAGCTGTGCGCTCAGCGCCGGTACGCTGCTGACGCCGACGCTGGCCGCCGAGGCCGCGGGCGTGGTCGCTGGCAGCTGGGTCGTCAATGGGGCTACAGCCGGAGTCAGCGCCTCGACCTGAACAAATGCGGTGCCGTTGCGGATCATGTCGAGCCTGGATGCGGCCGTGTAAGACAGGTCGATGATCCGGTTGCTCACGAATGGTCCACGATCATTGATGCGAACCACGACGCTGTGGCCATTGGCCAGGTTGGTGACGCGCGCATAGCAGGGTAAGGGCAAAGTCTTGTGCGCCGCAGTCATCGCGAACATGTCGTACGCCTCGCCGGTCGCGGTGCGCAGACCGTGAAAGTCGCTGCCATACCAGGAGGCCACGCCGCGCTCAATGTAGCCCTCAGCGCTCGGCAGCACGACGTAGCGATGGCCATCCACACTGTAGAAGGGGGGATTGCCCAATGCGCTGCGCGGCTCTGCGTGCGGGATCGCATCGGGCACGCCGGCGATGTCGGCCGCCATCGGCGCGGGCCGCACCACCTGGGGCGCTGGCGGGCTCGGGCGCCGTGGGCTGGGTGCGCAGCCCGCAGCCAGCAGCGCCAGCGCCATCAGCCCTGCCGGCGCCGCGATTGGCTTGCAGCGCGCGCTTGAGCTCATACGGCTATAGCGTAGCCTCTTGGGCGATCTGCTGGCGCAGGGCCTCGGCTAAGTCGTGCACCGCCATGGCGTACAGCGGACTGCTGTTGTAGCGCGTGAGCACGTAGAAGTTGTGAAAGCCGATGCGATAAACCATGGTATCCGGCTCGGGAGCCGCGAGCAGCAGCGCCGGGGTTGAATCCGGCAACGTGCTCGCGACGCTCAAGCCGCGCGCGCGCAGGCTGCCCAGCGTTTCGTTCAACGCCATGTGCTCGGCCGGTGCCAGAACCGCATCGCCGGCAAACTGTGTCTCGGCGAGCACCGGTGCGCTGTATTGCCAGCCGTACTGGTGCAGATAATTGGCGGTGCTCGCGAAGATATCGCCCCATTCGTTCCACAGATCGCTGGCGCGCGCGTGCACGGTGCTCACGGCATACTTGCGATAGCTCGAGGGCATGAACTGCAAGGCACCCATCGCACCGGCATAGGAGCCGCGAATGCTCAGGGGCTCGAAGCCCTCCTCGTGGGCCAATAGCAAATACTCGCCGAGCTCCCTGCGGAAATAATTGGCGCGCGGCGGGTAGTCGAAGCCCAGGGTCGCAAGCGCATCGACCACGCGATAACGGCCGGTGACGCGGCCGTACTGCGTCTCCACGCCGAGCACCGCGATCAGGTATTCGGGCGGGACTTGGTACTCGAGTGCAATCTGGTCGAGCAGCTCTTTGTGCTC
>JBEKWD010000050.1:0-9778 GCA_049513435.1 Steroidobacteraceae bacterium
AGCCAGCGGCTGGCCATGCCGACCGGATGATGATGCACGCAAATCATCGCGTAGCGATCCGGCGCACTCAATGCGCTGTCCAGCGCCTGCAGCTCCTGTGCGCTGATATGCCCGCCGGCTTGTCCGGGCGTGCAGCTGTCGACCAGCACCAGGCGCCAGTTGCCCAGATCCGCATACCCGCCGACCTGAAACGGCGCCGCCGCCAGTGCGCTGCGCATGCGCTGCGGATCATCATGATTGCCGGGGACGCAAAAGACAGGCTTGCCGAGCGCGCCGAGTGCCCGCGCGAACAGCGCGTAGCCGCCCGGCTCGTCGTTGACGATGTCGCCGGTGCACAGCACGGCATCGGCGCTGGGCTTGCGGGAGAGGGCGTGCCTGAGCACAGCTTGCAGCGAGTCGAAGCTGTTCACGCCGCGCAGGCGCGCATCGGGCCTGGCGAAAAGATGTGGATCGGACAGTTGCAGTAACCGGATCTCAGCGTTCATGCCCGTCATGCTACACGCGTGCAAAAACAGGCCGAGTGACGCGCATCAAACGCCGGCGAGCTCGCCTCACAGGCGCCGGTGACGCAGCGCTCAATTCGCTCAGCGGCGGCGGAAAAGATGTTAAACGCGCGCGCCTCGCGCGCGCGCGCCGCCAGAGCGTGCGCACCTGTCGGCGCCCGCCGACAGCTCAGTAACGGTAGTGATCGGACTTATACGGACCGGCGCGATCCACGTCGATGTAGCGTGCCTGCTGTTCGGTCAGGACCGTGAGCCTGGCATTGAGTTTGGCCAGCTGCAGGCGCGCGACCTTCTCGTCGAGCAATTTCGGCAATACGTGTACGCCGATCGCATAACTGGCGTGATTGGTCCAGAGCTCGATCTGCGCCATGACCTGATTGGCGAAGGAGGAGGACATGACATAGCTCGGATGCCCGGTGCCACAGCCCAGATTCACCAGACGGCCTTGCGCCAGCAAAATGATGCGCTTGCCGTCCGGAAATATCACGTGATCAACCTGCGGCTTGATATTCTCCCACCGATACTGACGCAGCGAGGCCACATCAATCTCATTGTCGAAATGACCAATGTTGCACACGATGGCCTGATGCTTCATGCGCAGCATGTGCTCGTGGGTGATCACATGCAGGTTGCCGGTGGCGCTGACCACAATATCGATCTGGTCGCACACCTCATCGAGCGTGACGACGCGAAAGCCTTCCATCGCCGCCTGTAGAGCGCAGATCGGATCGATTTCGGTGACCCAGACCTGGGCCGAGAGCGCGCGCAGCGCCTGCGCACAGCCCTTGCCGACATCGCCATAGCCGCACACCAACGCGACCTTGCCGGCAATCATGACGTCGGTCGCTCGTTTGATGCCGTCAACCAGCGACTCGCGGCAGCCGTACAGATTGTCGAACTTCGATTTCGTCACCGAGTCGTTGACGTTGATGGCTGGAAAGGCGAGCTGCCCATCGCGCGCCATCTGGTAGAGGCGCTTGACGCCAGTCGTGGTCTCCTCCGAGACGCCGCGGATGGCGGCCAGCCGCGTCGAATACCATTTCGGCTCGCGCTTGAGCGTGCTGCGGATGCTGTCGAACAATGCGGTCTCCTCTTCGCTGCCTGGGTGCGCGAGCAATCCCGCATCCTGCTCGGCGCGCCTGCCCAGATGCAGCAACAGCGTCGCATCCCCGCCATCATCGAGGATCAGATTGGCCTGCGTGCCCTGCGGCCAATCGAACACACGGTGCGTGTAGTCCCAATACTCGCTCAGCGTTTCACCCTTGTAGGCAAATACACTGGTGCCGCGCGCGGCGATTGCGGCCGCCGCATGGTCCTGGGTCGAGAATATGTTGCATGAAGCCCAGCGCACCTCGGCGCCGAGCGCCTGCAGCGTCTCGATCAATACCGCGGTCTGGATGGTCATGTGCAGCGAGCCGGCGATGCGTGCACCTCGCAACGGCTGCACCGGGGTGAACTCTTCGCGGATCGCCATCAGGCCGGGCATCTCGGTCTCGGCGATGGCGATTTCTTTGCGACCCCAATCGGCCAGCTGCAGATCAGCGACGTGGAAATCCGGCTCGCTGGAAAGGGGAACAGGTCGGGCTTTGGCAGTCATGGTGGCTCCAATATCCTTACGTTCAAGGTTTGCGAGCGCCGTTGACTTAATTCCGGTGCACTGAGCCTGGCAGGCCTTTGGGTCAGCATGCAGCTTCCCACCTGTCGCAGCGCTCCTCAGTCACCGGCTGCCGCCCTAAAGGCGGCAGCGTCAATTCAGTGCGTATCTTATCAGGCCGCGCGGATGCGGCCACGACCGCGCGCATCGGCAGCCAGTGCCTCGGCTCGATCGGTGCGTTCCCAGGAAAATTCAGGCTCCTTGCGCCCGAAGTGGCCGTAGGCTGCCGTCTTCTGATAGATCGGGCGCGCGAGATCGAGCATTTCACGCAGGCCGTAGGGCGTGAGGTCAAAATGCCGGCGCACCAGTCCCGTGAGCTCCTCGCGCGAGAGCTCGCTGGTGCCGAAGGCATCGACCATGATCGAGGTCGGCTCGGCAACGCCGATCGCATAGGACACCTGCACTTCGCAGCGTGTCGCGAGTCCCGCGGCAACGATGTTCTTGGCCACGTAGCGGGCCGCGTACGCGGCCGAACGATCCACCTTCGAGGGGTCCTTGCCCGAGAACGCGCCGCCGCCGTGGCGGGCGAAGCCCCCGTAGGTATCGACGATGATCTTGCGACCGGTCAGACCGCAGTCCCCGACTGGGCCGCCGACCACGAAGCGTCCGGTCGGATTGATGTGATAGCGCGTGCGCCGATCGAGCCATTTCTTCGGCAGTACGGGCTTGATGATCTCTTCCATGACCGCTTCGCGCAGTTTTGAAATCGAAATCTCATCGCTGTGCTGCGTGGACAGTACGACCGCCTCGATGCCGACGGGCTTGTCCTGCTCGTAGCGCAGCGTGATCTGGCTCTTGGCGTCCGGTCGCAGCCACGGCAGTTTCCCGCGCCGCCGCACCTCCGACTGTCTTTTGACCAGTCGGTGCGCCAGCGTAATGGGCGCTGGCATGAGTACATCGGTCTCGTTCGTGGCGTAGCCGAACATCAGACCCTGATCGCCGGCGCCCTGTTTGCGCTTGTCGTTGCGATCCACGCCCATGGCGATGTCAGGGGACTGCTTACCAATGATGTTGATCACGCCGCAGCTGGCGCCATCGAAACCCATGTCAGAATGGTTGTAGCCGATGTCCAGCACCGTCTCGCGCACCAATTTTTCCAGATCGATCCACGCGCTGGTCGTGACTTCCCCGGCCACGACCACGACGCCGGTCTTGACGAGCGTCTCGCAGGCCACGCGGCCTTCCGGGTCTTCGCGCAGGATGGCGTCGAGCACGGCGTCGGAAATCTGATCGGCCATCTTATCGGGATGGCCTTCTGAGACCGACTCGGAGGTGAACAGGTAATCGTTGCTCATCTGGGGTTGCAGTGTGGTGCCGCGGTGCGTGGCTGGCTGTGCAGGGGAGTATAGCCGAAGGGTCGCCGGGCTCGCCCGCCCGGGGTGTCCGGTGCACCGTGAATGTTTCTAAATTGCGACCGAGCGCCCGAAAATCGCGCACGATTGCGCGCTCACAGAGCGTACGGGAAAGCGAATTGCGCCGCTGTTTTGCGCCTCAAAGCCCCGCCAGCGCATTGCCGAGCGCGGGCGGCTGATGGACAATGCGCGGCCGCAAATCCTTGCGGCCCGCGGAGACTCCAGTACATGCCGACGCGACGCGAGCTCGCCAATGTCATCCGCGTTCTCGCGATGGACGCGGTTCAGAAGGCTGACTCCGGACACCCTGGCGCGCCCATGGGCATGGCCGACATCGCCCAGGTGTTGTGGCACGACTTTCTGAAGTACAACCCGGCCAATCCGCGCTGGCCGGACCGCGACCGTTTCGTTTTGTCGAACGGGCACGCCTGTATGCTGCTGTACGCAGTGCTGTATCTGACCGGGTATGCGCTGAGCATGGATGACATCAAGCAATTCCGTCAGCTCGGCAGCCGTACGCCCGGCCATCCCGAGCACGATCTGGATGTCGGCATCGAAGCCACGACTGGCCCGCTGGGCCAGGGGCTCGCCAACGCCGTGGGCATGGCGCTGGCTGAGAAAATGCTCGCGGCGGAGTTCAACCGGCCCGAGCTGGCCATCGTCGATCATCGCACCTGGGCATTCGTCGGCGACGGCTGTCTCATGGAAGGCATCTCGCACGAGGCCTGCTCGCTGGCCGGCACATTGCGGCTTGGCAACCTGATCGTGCTCTACGATGACAATGGCATCTCGATCGACGGCAAGGTCGCGGGCTGGTTTGCCGACGACACACTCAAGCGCTTCGAGGCCTACGGCTGGCAGGTGCAGAGCGTGGATGGTCATGACGCGGATGCGCTCGTGACGGCCATGGCCAATGCCAAGCAGGAGACCGAGCGGCCGTCCTTCATCCAATGCAGGACGGTGATCGGCTGGGGTGCGCCGACCAAGGCGGGCACGAAGGAGGCGCACGGCGAGCCTCTCGGCGTCGAAGAGGTTGCCGCGACCAAAAAGCGCTTTGGCTGGACGGCGCCGCCGTTTGTCGTGCCGAGCGAACTGCAGGCGGGCTGGAATCACCTCGAGGCCGGGCGTGCGGCCGAGGCCAGCTGGCAGGAGCTCTTCAGCCGCTATCGCAGCGCTTATCCGGACCTCGCGGCGCAGTTCGAGCGGCGCATCGCCGGTAAGCTGCCGAGCAACTGGGCGCAGACGCGCGAGGCAGCACTGAACGCTGCGCGGGCGATCAAGGACCCACAGGCGACCCGCGCATCCTCGCAGGTCGCTCTGAATGCGATCGGCACGGGGCTGCCCGAGTTCTTCGGCGGCTCGGCCGACCTGTCCGGCTCGAACAACACGATGCAGAAGATCTCGCGCGCGATCGAAGTCGATGACGCTTCCGGTAACTACCTTCATTACGGTGTACGCGAATTTGGCATGACCGCCGGCATGAACGGTCTGGCATTGCATGGCGGCTTCATCCCTTACGGCGGCACCTTCCTGACTTTTTCCGACTACGCGCGCAATGCCGTGCGCATGGCTGCCTTGATGGCGCAGCGCGTGCTGCTGGTCTATACCCACGATTCCATCGGGCTCGGTGAGGACGGTCCGACGCACCAACCGATCGAGCACCTCAACAGCCTGCGGCTGATTCCGAATCTGACGCTGTGGCGTCCGGCCGACGCGGTCGAGAGCGCGGTGGCCTGGTGCGAGGCGATCGAACATGACAGCGGCCCGTGCGCACTGGTTTTCACACGCCAGGCACTGCCGCAACTGACGCGCACGAGTGCAACCATCGAAGCCATACGCCGCGGCGGCTATGTGCTCGTCGATTGTGATGGCACGCCTGAATGCGTCGTGCTGGCAACCGGCTCGGAAGTCAGCATCGCGCTCGAGGCCGTCAATACGGCGGCCGCGCAGGGTAAACGCGTGCGCCTGGTCTCACTGCCCTGTACCGAGCGCTTCGATGCGCAGGATGCGGCCTACCGCGATTCCGTGTTGCCGGCCTCGATCCGCGCGCGCGTCGCGGTGGAGGCGGGTACGACCGGCCTGTGGTATCGCTACGTCGGCCTCGCGGGGCGCGTGGTCGGCATTGATCATTACGGTGCCTCGGGCAAAGGGCCCGCGGTGTTGCAGAAATTCGGCTTCACCGCGGCTCACGTACTGCGCGAGATTCTCGAGTCGATTGCAGGGGACAAATAATGACGCTCAAGGTGGGAATCAACGGCTACGGCCGCATCGGCCGCAACGTGCTGCGCGCACTCTACGAGGGCGATCGGCGCGCGCAGTTGCAGATCGTCGCGATCAATGATCTGGGCGATGCAAAAATCAACGCGCATCTGACACGCTATGATTCCGTGCACGGGCGTTTTCGCGGTGAGATCAAAATCGCGGACGATGCGCTGCTCGTGTCCGGGGATCGCATCAAGGTGCTCTCCGAGCGTGACCCGGCCAAGTTGCCCTGGGCTGGCCTCGGCGTGGAGATGGTGTTCGAGTGCACGGGCCTGTTCACCAGCAAGGCCAAAGCCAGCAAGCATCTGGAAGGTGGCGCGAAGAAGGTGTTGATTTCCGCCCCGGGCGGCGATGACGTCGATGCCACGATCGTCTATGGTGTCAACCAGGATGTGCTCAAAGCCAGCCAGACCGTGATTTCCAACGCCTCGTGCACGACCAACTGTCTGGCGCCGCTGGCGAAAGTATTGCACGACGCGCTCGGCATCAAAGCCGGCGTCATGACCACGATTCACTCCTATACCAACGATCAGGTGCTCACGGACGTCTACCACAGCGATCTGCGACGCGCCCGCTCGGCCACGCAGTCGATGATCCCGACCAAGACCGGGGCGGCCGCTGCCGTCGGTCTGGTGCTGCCCGAGCTGCGAGGCAAGCTCGATGGCTTTGCGATTCGCGTGCCGACCATCAACGTCTCGATGGTCGATCTGAGCTTCATTGCCGCGCGTGCGACCAGCGTCGATGAAGTCAATGCGCTGATGAAATCCGCTGCCGGCCGCGCGCCCTTACAGGGCATCATCGAGTACAACGATGCGCCCCTGGTGTCGGTGGACTTCAACCATGATCCGCATTCCTCGGTATTCGATGCGACCCTGACCAAAGTCATAGAAGGTACCTTGGTCAAGGTATGCGCCTGGTACGACAACGAGTGGGGCTTCTCCAACCGCATGCTGGATACGGCGCTGGCCTGGTCGCGGGCCGCCTGAGAGTAAGCACGCGCCGTGAAACTGCTGCGCATGGCCGACCTGGATCTCGCAGGCAAGCGCGTTCTGATTCGCGAGGATTTGAACGTGCCGATCACGGATGGGATGATCAGCAGCGATGCACGCGTGCGCGCCGCGCTGCCGACGCTGCGCTCAGCCCTCGAGCAGCGCGCGCGCGTCATTGTGCTCTCGCACCTGGGTCGCCCGGAGGAGGGCAAGTACGATCCGCAGTTGTCGCTCGGGCCGGTGGCTGCCAAATTATCCGAGTTGCTGGGCAAACCGGTGCCGCTGCGCCGCGAGTGGCTCGAGGGCGTCGAGTGCGCGCCCGGATCGCTCGTGCTGTGCGAGAACGTGCGCTTCAACAAAGGCGAGAAGAAAGACAGCGATGCGTTGTCGCGCCAGCTCGCGGCTCTGTGTGATGTGTTCGTCATGGACGCCTTCGGCACGGCGCACCGGGCCGAGGCGAGCACGCACGGCGTGGCGAAATTCGCCCCGATCGCCTGTGCCGGTCCATTGCTCGTGGCCGAGCTCGAAGCCCTGGAGCGCGCGCTCGCCAAACCGGCCCGACCACTCGTGGCGATCGTTGCCGGCTCCAAGGTCTCGACCAAGCTCATGCTGCTCGAGTCGCTGCTCGAGCGCGTCGATAAGCTCATCGTCGGCGGCGGCATCGCTAACACCTTCCTTGCGGCCACGGGCATCCAGGTCGGCAAGTCGCTGTGTGAAAAGGACATGCTCGAGATGGCGCGCAAGCTGCTTGCGCGGGCCCGCGCGCTCGGCGCGGAGATTCCAATGCCGGTCGATGTCGTGGTCGCGCGGGAATTTGCCGCCACTGCACACGCCGATGTGCGTCCCGTCGGCGAGGTGGCCGATGATGAGCTGATCCTGGACATCGGCCCGGATACGGCCGAGCAGCTCGCAGCGATCCTGCAAGCGGCTGGCACCATCATCTGGAATGGCCCGGTGGGGGTGTTCGAGTTCGATCAGTTCGGTGAAGGCACCAAGGCCATCGCCAATGCGATTGCCAACAGCAAGGCTTTCTCGATCGCTGGGGGCGGGGATACGCTGGCAGCCATCGAGAAGTACGGGGTCGAGGATGGGATCTCCTATATCTCTACGGGTGGTGGCGCATTTCTCGAATTCGTCGAGGGCAAGACACTGCCCGCGGTAGCCGTGCTGGAGCAGCGCGCAGCCAGTGCTGCCGCGGGCTACGCGATCTAAAGCGGGTCAGGCATGGATACGTTGCGCAGAACAAAGATCGTGGCGACGCTCGGACCGGCGACCGATTCGCCCGAGATTCTCGCCGGCATGGTTGCGGCCGGCCTGGATGTCGCGCGTATCAATTTCTCGCACGGTACGCGCGAAGCGCAGCGCAAGCGTGTCGAGATGGTGCGGCATGCTGCGCGCCAGGCGGGCCGCTTTGTGGGACTGCTGGCCGACCTCGCCGGCCCGAAGATTCGCATCGAGAGCTTTCGCGACGGTCCAGTCCTGCTGGTCGAAGGCGAACCTTTCGCGCTCGACACGGACCTGGATCCCCAGGCGGGTAACAAGAGCGAGGTGGGCTGCGCATATAAGGAACTGCCCGTGGACGTGCACGCGGGCGATACGCTGCTGCTGGCCGATGGGCAGATCGCATTGCAGGTCGAGAAGGTCGTTGGCACGCGCATCGCAACCGTAGTGCGCTCGGGCGGCGAGCTGTCCAATCGCAAGGGCCTGAATCGCCAGGGCGGCGGCATCTCGGCTCCGGCGCTCACCGAGAAGGATCTGGAGGACATCCGCCTGGCCGCCGAGCTCGGCATCGATTATCTGGCCGTCTCCTTCGCCCGCGATGCAGATGACATGCGCCGCGCGCAGTCCGAGTTGCGTCGCTGGCGCGGAGAGGCGCGTGTCGTGGCCAAGATCGAGCGGCACGAGGCGATCGATAATCTCTCCGGGATACTGGCCGTGACCGACGCGGTCATGGTCGCGCGCGGTGACCTTGGCGTCGAGATGGGCTACGCCGAGTTGACCGGCTTGCAGAAGACGATCATTCGCCAGTCATTATCGCGCAACCGCGTTGTGATCACTGCCACGCAGATGATGGAGTCGATGATCCAGAGTCCGATTCCCACGCGCGCGGAAGTCAGCGACGTTGCCAACGCCGTGCTCGACGGCACCGATGCCGTGATGCTGTCGGCTGAGACTGCGGCGGGCAAGTACCCGGTCAAGACCGTGCAAGCCATGGCCGACGTGATCCGCGGGGCCGAGAAGTACCAGCTCGGCTCACTGCGCGGCCTGGTTCGCGCCGAGGAGGAGTTCGGCAATTCCGAGGAGGCGATCTCGATGGCGGTGATGTACACGGCCAATCACATGCGTGTACGCGCGATCGTGGCTCTGACCGAATCAGGCATGACGCCATTGTGGATGTCACGCATTCGCTCGGATATGCCAATCTATGCCTTCACGCGTCACGAGGCCACGCGCAGCCGCGTCACGTTGTATCGCGGCGTCTATGCCGTACCGTTCGACATTACGCATACCGATCCGGCCGCGATCCACACCGCGATCTTCGAGCGCCTGCTGACATTGGGGCTGGTCGATATCAACGATCTCGTGATCCTGACGCAGGGCGAGCTCTCGGGGATGTCCGGGGGCACCAACTCGATGCGCATCTTGCGCGTCACGGGCAACAGCGGCGTGTGAGCCGCCGGGTGAGGCCGCATCGTCCTGAGCAGGGCGTGGTGCGCGTGAGCCGGCAGACGCAGGGCCGTGCGGGCAAGGGTGTCACGGTAATCACGGGACTGTCGCTCACGGCCGAGACGCTCGCGGCCCTCGCGAGCGAGCTCAAGCGCCTGTGCGGCAGCGGCGGGACCGTCAAAGACGGCAGCATCGAGATTCAGGGCGAGCATCGCGACCGGCTCGTCGCCGAGCTCAGCCGCCGCGGCTTTGCCGCCAGGCGCGCCGGCGGCTAGGGGCTGCCCGGCAATCGTGGGCGCTTCAGGGTACCTTGGCCAGCGCGCGTATCGACTTGTGCGAATCGGTCAACGC
>JBEKWD010000051.1:0-9748 GCA_049513435.1 Steroidobacteraceae bacterium
TGACGCTCGGCGAAGGCTGGCACAATAACCATCATTACTTTCCCAGTTCGGCGCGACAGGGCTTCTACTGGTGGGAATTCGACCTGACCTACTATCTGCTGAAGGCCATGGCGTGGCTGGGTCTGATCTGGGATCTGAAGACCGTGCCCATCACCGTGCGGGACAACCCGCGGCGCCACCTGCGTTGAGTACCCGTATCGCTCCGGTCAGCGAGCTTGCCGCAAGGCCGCGCCCCGGCGAGCCGGCCGCGCGCACCGCGCTGTGGCTGCGACTGGCGCGCAGCGCGCTGTTGCGCAATCTATCGGGTCTGGAGCACGGTGAGCTGCGCCTGATCGACGCCGATGGGGATTATCGGTTCGGCCATAAGAGCGCTCAGTACGCTCTGAGCGCGACGGTGCGCGTTACGGGTGCGCAGTTCTATGCCGATGTGGTGCTCGCCGGCAGCGTCGGTGCGGGTGAGGCCTATATCAACGGTGACTGGAGTTGCGACGATCTGACGGCGCTGGTGCGTATTCTGGTGGTCAATCGCAACACGCTCAGCGGACTGGAGGCTGGCATCGCGCGCCTGAGTAACCCGCTGCGCAAGCTGTTTCACGCCCTGCATCGCAACAGCCGCGGCGGCAGCGCCCGCAATATCGCGGCCCACTACGACCTCGGCAATGATTTCTACCGTCTCATGCTCGATGAGACCATGGCCTACTCCTGCGGTATCTTCGAACATGAGCACACGACGCTACTGGAAGCCTCGCACGCGAAGTTCGACGCCGCCTGTCGCAAGCTCGCGCTCTCATCCGCCGACCATCTGCTGGAAATCGGCACCGGCTGGGGTGGACTGGCGATCTACGCCGCCCGGCATTTCGGCTGCCGCGTCACCACCACCACGATTTCCAGAGCACAGTATGACTATGCACGCGAGCGCGTTGCCGCTGCCGGTCTGCAGGATCGCGTCACGTTATTGCTCGAAGACTATCGCGACCTGAAAGGCCGCTACGACAAGCTGGTCTCGATCGAGATGATCGAGGCTGTCGGGGCGAGCTACCTGGACAGCTATTTTCGTCAGTGCGACCGTCTGCTCGACAGCAAGGGCGCCATGCTGTTGCAGGCGATTACGATTCAGGACCAGATCTATGAGGAGGTATTGCGATCGGTTGATTACATCCAGCGCTATATCTTCCCGGGAAGTTTTATCCCTTCGATCACCGCCCTGGCGGCGGCGATCTGCCGCGCCAGCGAGCTGAAGATCTTCCACCTGGAGGATATCGGCCCGCACTATGTGCGCACTCTGGCGCAATGGCGACGGCGCTTTCTCGATAATCTGCCCGAGGTGCGACGACTGGGCTATTCGGAGAGCTTCGTGCGACTGTGGGAGTTCTATCTGTGTTACTGCGAGGGCGCGTTTGCCGAGCGCCAACTCGGCGACGTGCAGATTTTGCTGACCAAACCGCGTTGTCGGCGCTCGCCCATCAGCAGTGCGCGCCAACTCTCGCACGCGGATGAGTGAGGCCTGGGCGCACTCGCAGCACGAGTCGCTGCGTGCGCTGATCGGTGCGGACGCGGTCCTCACGCGCCCCGAAGATACCGTCGGCTTCGAGATTGATCACCGTCGGCTCTATCACGGCCGCGCGCTGGCAGTGGTGCTGCCACGCGAGCTCGCACAAGTCGCCGCGTTGGTTGCCTGGTGCAATCAACAGCATATTGCGCTGGTGCCCCAGGGCGGTAATACCGGCTATTGCGGCGGGGCCACGCCAGATGAATCGGGGCGCCAGCTCGTGCTGTCGATGCGCCGCCTCAACCGTGTGCGCGATATCGATGCCGCCAACTTCTCCATGACTGTGGAGGCTGGCTGCGTGCTGGTGCAGGTACAGCAGGCGGCCGACGGCGCCGAGCGCTATTTTCCTTTGAGTTTAGGCGCTGAGGGCAGCTGCCAGATAGGCGGCAACCTTGCGACCAATGCCGGCGGAGTCAACGTATTGCGCTACGGTATGACGCGCGATCTGGTGCTCGGAATCGAGGCGGTGCTCGCCGATGGCAGCGTACTGCACGGCCTGAAATCCCTGCGCAAGGACAACACCGGCTATGACCTGAAGTCACTGCTGATCGGATCGGAGGGCACACTCGGCGTCATCACGGCCGCTACGCTCAAACTGTGGCCCAAGATTCGCAGCCGCGCGACCGCTCTGGTCGGCCTCGCCAGTGCGGCCAATGCCCTGGCGCTGCTCGCGTTGCTGCGAGCCGCGGGGGCCGACAGGCTCAGCTCCTTCGAACTGCTGCCGCGCATCGCGATCGAGCTGACGATGCGCCATATCAGCGGGGTCAGCGATCCGCTGCAGCAGCCCTATCCCTGGTACGTGCTGTGCGAGTTGAGCTCGGGTGCCACGGAGGGGCTCGATGAACTGCTCGAGAAGATCCTCGGGCAGGCGATGGAGGCCTCGCTGGTTCAGGATGCCGCGCTCGCCACCAGCGAGCGAGCGCGTCTGGCTTTCTGGCGGCTGCGCGAGACCGTACCCGAGGCGCAAAGGCACGAGGGTTTGAGCCTCAAGCACGACATCTCAGTTCCGGTGGCTTCGCTGCCGGACTTTATCGATGAGGCTTCGCGCTGGGTACGCGAGAACGTGCCGGAGGGCCTGCTGGTGTGCTATGGCCACGCGGGCGACGGCAATCTGCATTTCAATATCTGTTGCGCCGATCGCAAGCACAATGAGGCTTTCCTCGCGCGCGAATCAAGCATTCACCGTGCGATTCACGATCTGGTCGCGCATTACCGCGGCAGCATCAGCGCTGAACACGGCATCGGCCGCCTCAAGCGCGAGGAGCTGCAGCGCTATTGCTCGCCGGTCGCGCTTGCCGCCATGCACGCGATCAAACATGCGCTCGACCCCAACGGCATCATGAACCCCGGTAAGGTCCTCTGAAACTTAAGCCTCCTTAAAGCCTGTCAGCGCCAGCGCTGCCGCTGCGTTATGAGTACAGGTAGAAGGATTTCAGGAGGGCTGACAATGAAACGACTTATGTTATTGCTGATCCCGCTCAGCCTGCTGGCAGGTTGTGTCGTAGTGCCGGGGCGCGGCTACTACTATGGCCCACGCGCCGTTGTGGTGGCCCCGGCGCCGGCGTTCATCGTGCGGCCTTGAGCGAGGCGCTCGATCGGCAAGGCGCGCCGCCCCGCACGGCGGCGCGCCTGCAATTTCACCCTAGGGGATTCAGGCTAAGCGAGTCGTGATGGCCTTGGTCTCGAGGTAGTTCGAGAGTACTGCTTGACCCATCTCGCGTCCCCAACCCGATTGCTTGTAACCACCGAAAGGCAGCGCGGCGTCAAAGACGTGATAGCAGTTTATCCACACCGTGCCTGCGCGCAGCTTGTTGGCGATCTGATGTGCTCGGCCGGTGTTGCCTGACCAGACCCCCGCGGCAAGGCCATAGATGGAATTATTGGCCTCGGCGATCAATGCATCATCGACCTCGTCGAATGGCGTGGCCACGAGCACCGGTCCGAAGATCTCCTCGCGCACGACCTGCATGCTGGGATTGGTGCCCACCAGGATGGTCGGGGGCACAAAGTAGCCGTCACCGCCCAGTCCTTCGCCGCCAATGACCGCGCGCGCACCCTCGCGACGGCCGGACGCCAGATAACCGGTCACGCGCTCATACTGCACCTTCGAGACCAGCGGCCCCATGTCGGTATCGTCGTTCAGGCCATGACCGAGTTTGATCTTCTTGGCTTGTGCGGCAATACCATCGACCACCTTATCGAAGATGTTCTTTTGGACGAACAAACGCGAGCCAGCGTTGCAGCACTGCCCGTGATTGAAGAATATCGCCGCGGTTGCCCCAGCGATCGCTGACTCGACATCAGCATCGCCCAGAACGATATTCGGCGATTTGCCGCCCAGCTCAAGGGAGACTTTCTTCAGGTCAAGCGAAGCGGCCTTCACGATGAGTCGGCCGACCTCGGTCGAGCCAGTAAAGGCAACCTTGTCGACACCGGGGTGTGCCGCCAGAGCAGCCCCTGCGGTCTCGCCAAAGCCAGGAACGATGTTGACGACCCCGTCCGGCACTCCGGCTTCGAGCAGCAGCTCGCCCAGACGCAGGCCAGAGAGCGGCGTCTCCTCAGCCACTTTGAGCACCACGGTGCAGCCGGTCGCCAGCGCCGGGGCCAGCTTCCACGCCGCCATGAGCAATGGGAAGTTCCAGGGAATGATTTGCCCGACGACACCAATCGGCTCGGGTCGCGTGATGGAAACGAACTCCAGGCCAGGGGGTGCGGCGAGTGCAGAAATTGGGATGCTCTTGCCCTCAATCTTGGTCGCCCAACCCGACATGTAGTGGAACATATCGGCCGAGAGGGTGACATCGGCGGCTTTGGCGACGAGCCTGGGCTTACCGTTGTCGAGCGCCTCGAGCGTCGCGAGCTCGTCGGCATGCTCCAGGATAAGATCGCCGATGCGATGAATGAGCCGCCCACGCTGCGACGGCGTCATACGCGACCATGGCCCGCTCTCAAAGGCGCGACGGGCGGCCTTCACCGCCAGCTCGATATCGGCCTTGTCACCTTCGGCAACCGTAGCGATCTTATCGCCCGTGGCGGGATCAAATACGTCGAAAGTCTTGCCGGATTGAGCCTTGACCCATTTGCCGTCGATGAGCATCGGGCGTGGAGTGGACAACCAGGCGCGGATAGCAGGCGACACAACCGCTTGCGCGGCAGGAAGATTCATACGGGCATTCATGCGCGCTTCTCCGATTTATGTTGATTGGCGCCGGTGTCGATTGAGCGGACATCGCCCCCGCGCCTAATCGACCGACTCAGGCAGTATCACTCCCGTTCGGCGCCGGTGGCAAGAGCCGCCTGCTGGGTGATCCTGCCGCTTTGCGGTATGACACCATGTGGGTTCCTCGCCCCGCAGGTTGGGTCATACGTTCCAAGGACATCGACATGAATCTTCTCGAGCCCATCTATGACGACGCAGCCGCGATGCGGGCGCTGCGACGAGACCTTCACGCTCATCCTGAACTGTCCTATCAGGAGCAGCGCACCTCGGATCTGATCGCCACTAAATTGACCCAATGGGGTATCCCCGTGCATCGGGGTCTGGCGCAGACCGGCGTGGTCGGCGTGATCAAAAACGGCCACAGCAATCGTGCGCTCGGCCTGCGAGCTGATATCGATGCGCTGCCGATCGCAGAGCGCAACAGCTTTGCGCACGCCAGCACATACAGCGGAAAGATGCACGCCTGCGGGCACGACGGGCACACGGCCATGTTGCTGGCTGCTGCCCGCTATCTGTCCGATCATCGCAATTTCGATGGCACCGTCTACCTGATATTTCAACCCGCCGAAGAAGGCGGTGCTGGCGCGCGCGCGATGATCCAGGCGGGCCTGTTCGATCGTTTTCCGATGGAGGCCATTTTCGGCCTGCACAATTGGCCCGGCCTGCGGGTCGGAGAATTTGCGCTCAAATCCGGGCCGCTGTTTGCCTCCAGCAACGAGTTCGAGATCACGATTCGCGGGCAAGGCGCACACGCGGCGATGCCGCATAACGGCATTGATCCGCTGCCTGCGGCCTGCCAGATGGTGCAGGCCTTCCAGACCATCATCTCGCGCAATAAGCGGCCGATTGACGCCGGCGTGATCTCAGTCACCATGATCCACGCCGGCGAGGCGACCAACGTGATCCCTGAGCGCTGTGAGCTCAAGGGCACGGTCCGAACCTTCACGCTTGAGCTGCTCGACCTGATCGAACGTCGTATGCAGCACATCGCCGAGGCGACCTGCCGCGCCTTCGATGCGACCTGCGAATTCAAGTTCTCACGAAATTATCCGCCCACGATCAATCATCCGAAGGAAACCGAGTTCGTGCGCTCGGTGCTCAGCAGCCTGGTGGGGGCACAGAATGTCCAGGAGTTCGAGCCCACGATGGGAGCCGAGGATTTCAGCTTCTTTCTGCTCGAGAGGCCCGGCTGCTATTTCCTGATTGGTAACGGCGACGGCATGCATCGGGCGGCCGGCCACGGCGCCGGCCCTTGCATGCTGCATAACCCGACCTACGACTTCAACGATGAGCTCATTCCATTGGGCGCATCGGCGTGGGTGCGCCTGGCGGAGAGCTGGCTGAATCGTGCCTGACAGCCCCTGGCGCTACTTTCCGGTAGATAGCGCCTGGACTGCCGCGAGCGCTTGGTCGACGTTGTCAGCCGGTGCTACCCCGCCGACAGTGGCGGCGATGGTGCCGTTCTTATTCACGATGAAGGTCGTACGTTCGGCAAAGCCGTGACCGATCTCCACCCCGCGCGTGTCCTTCGCGCCCGGCTGTGCGTCGCGCACCGATAACTCAAAGGATTTGGCGATCTTGCCGTCCGGATCCGAGGCGGTAGGAAATTTCCCCGCGCAGTAATTAGGATCCTTCGAGAAGTCGTTGAGCCGCGCGATGCTGTCGAGCGAGACGCCGATGATGGTAGCTCCGGCAGCGGCAAATTTGTCGAAATTGACCGCGAAGGTATGCGCCTGAATATTGCAGCCGCCAGTAAAGGCGGACGGATAGAAGTAGACCACCACCGGGCCTTTCTTCAGCGCGTTCTGCAGCGAATAGGTGAAGTCATTGCCAGCCAGTGAGGCCTGCGCGGTAAAGCCCGGCGCCGGATCACCCGCTTTGAGCGCCGCCATCGCCGGCAGCACGACGAAACCCGATAGAAGCAAACCGAACACAAGGCGTTTCATGGGGATACTCCGGTGCGGTGCAGCTGGGCCGGCATCCTGACAGGCTTGGCGGCGATTGAAAAGATCCACTCTTGCGTGCGCAAAAATCCGAGCGCTCACGACTGCCGCATGATGCAATACGGGCTGGTCCTTAACCTTAAGGAAAGCACCTATGCGTACCAAACTGCTCCTCTGCGCGCTATTGATCGCCACGCCTGCCATGCCGCAAACGACCCTTCGAAGTACTGCACCGGACGCATTCAAATTCCTCTCCCATGAGGAATTGACCCGCACACTCATGACGCCTGAGCCCAATCGGGTCTATTCGGCCTCAATCATCAATGATCATGAGTACTTCTACGTCGAATTCGTCAAGCGCCTGGATCATGGCAACATGGTCGAGCAGCATGCCAATTGGATTGATCAGATCACCATCCTGTCAGGTGAGGGTGTGCTGACGTACGGCGGCACCTTGAACAATGCCACTGAAGCCGGCCCAGGCGAGATGCGGGCCAACGCGCAGACGGGCGGGACCGTGCGGGCATTGCATCCGGGTGACTTCGTACTCATTCCGGCCGGAATGCCGCACAAGTTCGATGCTGCGCCGGGCCGGGAGCTCAATTACGTGGTATTCAAGGCGAGAATATAATTACAGGCCGCGCACATCGTGCACTGGCGATGAGGGGGAGAGCTTTGCGCTCACATCTGAAAGCATTGCCTAACATGCTGGCGCTGCTGGCGCTGTCGGGCCTGTCGAGCCATGCCGGTCAAGCCAACGCCGCGCAGATCGCGGCGCGTGACGACGCCGCCAGCTGTGTCGCGCTGTCGGGCAAAACCCTCGCCGCGCACAGCGTGATCCAGAGCGCCACCTATGCGAGCGCCGGTGAGACCGTCGCGGGCATTGTGATCGACGTGCCCTTCTGCCGAGTTGTTGGCCTCTCGACTCCAACGAGCGATTCGCACATCGGCTTTGAAGTGTGGCTGCCGCCCGCTTCAAGCTGGAATGGCAATTTCCGCGGCGAAGGCTCAGGCGGCAGCGCGGGCGCGCTCTCGCCCGGACCGATGAGCGACGCGCTGAAGGCCGGCTATGCCACGATGTCCACCGACAACGGTCATCTCATCGATCCCAAAGATCCCCTTGGCGGCAGCTCGCAAGGCTGGGCCTATCACCATCCGCAGAAGAAGATCGATTGGGCCTGGCGGGCATTGCATGTGTCAACCGTGGCCGCCAAGGCGGCGGTGCGGCGCTATTACGGCACAGCGGCGCACAAGAATTATTTCGTTGCCTGTTCGGCCGGCGGTCACCACGCGATCATGGAGGCGACGCGCTTTCCACAGGACTATGACGGGATAGTCGCGGGCGCGGCCCCCTGGAGATGGACCGGCCTGATCATCTATCACACCTGGAACAGCATTCCGGCGCTGAAGGATCCCAGCGCGCTCACCGCCCAGAGTGTGCAGATCCTGAACCGGCACATGATCGCAGCCTGCGACAAGCTGGATGGGGTACAGGACGGCATCATCGCCGATCCACGCCGTTGTACCGTCGACCCGATCGCGTTCCAGTGTAGCGACAGCACTCAGACCGACTGCCTGACGCCGGCGCAGGTCGCCGCCGCCCGTCATATCTATGCGGGCCCCACCAGGTCCGACGGCACACGCCTGATGCCGGGCCAGGTGCGCGGCACTGAGTTGGGCTGGGTACCGCAGCTGACTGGCCCTCACCCGGGCGGCAGCGCCTGGGATTTCTGGAAGCTGACCGTATTCAACGACCCGAATTTCAGTAATGTCGATTTCGATTTCGACAAGGACACCGACCGAGCGCTCGCGACCCGCATCGACGGCGCGACGCTGCCCGAGGTGTATGACGAGAAACCTAATTTCGATGCCTTCCGCGCGCGCGGCGGCAAGTTCATCCTGTTCCAGGGCTGGGCGGATCCTGTCATTACGCCGCTGGTGGACCTGGATTTCTACAACCGCATAGTGGCCCGCTACGGCCAGGCGGCGACCGATGATTTTCTGCGCTTCTTCCTGCTGCCCGGCATGGGCCATTGCAGCGGCGGCGTGGGTATCTCCCATATCGGTGCGGCCACGGGGGCTTCGCTGCAGGATGATGCGGCGCATAACATGGTCAAGGCGCTCGACGCCTGGGTGCAGAGCAATGCTGCACCCGCGATGTTCGTGGGCGCGCACATCGACGACAACAAACAGGTTACGGCGACGCGTCCGATCTGCCGCTATCCGCTGGAAGCGCAATACAGTGGTTACGGCGACACGAAGGATGCGGCCAATTTCACCTGCCGTGCGAGCGCGCCGATGCCGCCGCAGCCGATGTAAGCCACCAGTGAGGTGATGTGGTGCCGAGCAGATGGAACGTGGCACGTTTTGCCACCGCTGGCTTCCTGATAGGGGCCGGATACACGGCAGCTCGGTTATGGTCCGTTCACCCGGCTTCCTTGGTATTCCATGAACCGCTGGCTGCCTTTCTTGGCGGCCTCATCGGACTGGTGGTTTTCGGCGGAGCCGCGCTCAGTCGCAACCACTTCGCGGACTCAACGCCTAAATTGCCTGATTAGATCGTGCCGTACTATCCGGTCCGCTGACCGTCAGAAGACCCACGTAGATGGCGCCCCCGGCCGGAGTTGAACCGACGACCTACCGCTTAGGAGGCGGTCGCTCTATCCACTGAGCTACGGGGGCGGTGTTAATTTCGTTTAGAATTTTTCACCGCGCCTATTTTAGCTCGCTCGGCGCAGCGGTGACGCAGCGGTTTCACTTCAGGCCGGCAGCGGGCTCAGTTCGTCTCGAGCGGCTACCCTTTCAAGCGCGGTGGCTCGCTGCGGCGCCGGTGACCGTCATTTGCTCTGATCGAGCGCTTAGGAATCGGTGGGCAACATCAAACGCGGCCGCCCAGCCACGTGGCCCGGTTCATCGCGGTCCTTAGGGCAAGTAAAATTTCGTAAGGTGTCCTCCGCTCAAGACCGCGCCATACGGTTGACTCCCTTGCTCGATTCACGTAGTCGAGTATCGAGGCATATTCCTGCGTGCGCCGAC